>DYPB01000259.1 GCA_020720185.1 Flavobacterium psychrophilum
AATATCGCCAAAAGAAACTTTTTTGATATTGTTAGTTTTTAGACTGGACTCATTAGTTCTGAAGAGTTTTATTTTGGCATTAAAGATTCCACATTTGCATTTACTTTTGTTAATAAAATAGTTTAAAACAGTTTCTGATTTATCATTTATGGTATTGACAGCGCTGTTAAATTCTTGAATATTTAATTCATTTGTTTTCTCTATCCATTGAATCAATTTTTTGTTTGCTTGTTCAGTAGTTTTGGATTTGTAAATATCCCTAAACTCAATTACATGATCATAAGCCCGTTCTAAAATAGGATAATTTATAAACAATATTTCTGCTCTTTTTTTCTGATTCTCTGTCCATTCATCTCTTCGTTTTCGAAAACAAATGAGACATACTTCTGTTTTTTTTCTGTCGATTCATTTATGGCATTGTTTTCTTGGTCTAACGCTTCCCATCTTTGTTTGATGCGAATATGCTGTAAAGCGTCTATAACCAACTTTACCACATGAAAATGGTCTATTATTAGTCGTGCGTTTGGAAATAATGCTCTGGCTGCTGATTCCATATTATTTGCCATATCCATGGTTATTTGCTTTACTAATTCCCTTTTTTCTAATGGTATTTTTTCTATTACGCTTGTAAAGTCTGCAATTTTAGTGCCTTTTATGCCGGCTACGCAGGTTCCTTTTTTTCTTTTGCACTTTTATTGGTTAGATAGGTGTAGAGTTCTCCTTTTGACAAACTTGTCTCATCTAAGCTTAATTTTTCCCCTATATTTTCAGGATAAATCAATTATTCTTCTGCATGTGATTTTTGTTCCCAATCCTTAAATCCACTGATTTTTTTCTTATAGTGTCGCCTGAATTTATCTGCTTTCACACCATAATGACTGGCTATATTACTCATCGTATCTACGCGGGTCTCGACCTATACCTTTTAAAAAAATCCTTTGGATTCATAAAGCTCATTTTCTTAACCATGGGGAAGTTCGTTTTTCTCCTCCAATTCTGTGTGAAAGCATTCCTGCTTTGTCTCTATTAAGTCTAATTGCTCAAAACATATAATGGTAAAATGTGCTAATAAATCCTCCGGTAAAAATATTGATAATTGGGTTGTTTCCATTTCACAAATTTATCACCTTTTTTCTTTTATCCCCATATTTCTACGTTGACCCATAAAAATACAATTGCGTATTTAAGGTTATAATTCAAATTGCTTTACATTTGTAGCTTAATCATTCAAAAAATTATACCAAGATGAGAATTATTGTTATTATATTTATAGCAAGCATTTGGGCAAACATTTCCACTTATTCGCAAGAAAATCAAGACAGTACAAAAACGAGAAGTGATTTTAGAGATAAAGTCCATTTTGGAGGTGGGGTTCAATTGAGTTTTGGAAATGCATATACCGCGATAGGAATATCGCCTTCGATTATATATGATTTTTCTGAAAAATGGGCAGGAGGTATCGGTGTAAGTTATTTATATGTCAATGATAATATTTATAATTACGATTACAATGTTTTAGGGGGTAGTACTAATCTTTTGTATAATCCGATAGAGGAAATTCAACTCCATACAGAATTTGAAATGTTGAAAGTAAATCAAAAAAGCCAAATAGATAATAATAAATATTGGGTTCCTGCTTGGTATGTAGGGGTAGGTTACGCTATCAGTAAACGTGGGGCTATAGGTCTGAGATACGATATATTATGGGGAAAAGACAAAAGTATATACAAAGATGCCTTGACCCCATATATTCGATTTTATTTTTAAAATTTAATTTTAGGACACCTCTAAAAACCCATTTATAAAAATTTCCTTTCTATCAATTGATACAATCTCATTTCATATTCTATTTTATCACTCCAGTCATATTCGGTTTTTACCATA
>DYPB01000260.1 GCA_020720185.1 Flavobacterium psychrophilum
GGACTCACAAATAATTTTAAATATTGATAATCCAATTGTAGAAAAAAAACTATTTACAGACGCAAAAAAGCAGAACAAATCTATTGAAAATCTTATTAATGAAGCAATTGTGGCTTATTTATCGCTATCAGAACACAATCCAAAGCCCTTAGATGGTTTTATGAAATATTTTGGAGTTTTGAATAATTCCGATGCTATTGAAATATCTGAAGAGGATTTACATTTACAAAATTTATGAGTTATGCCTGATTAATCCACAACAAAGCGTAAAATAATTAGAAAAAAAAATGGATATTGAAATATTGTAGAATACAATAATTCAATATCTGAATATTATTTTTGAATATACAATCACGATTGCAGTTCTATGTCAAATATTTGCAATATATTTGCAAATATTATTAATTAATCCACTTTTGTCATGATACTATCATTAAAAATTGAAAATTTTAGGTCTATAAAAGAACCTTTGTATCTAAAATTTGTTACCGAAAAACGTTTACAAGGTGAAGATTTACCCTATAATACATTCAAAGAATCTGACAATGAGTTACTGAGAAGTTTAGTTATCTATGGTCGAAACGCCGCCGGAAAAAGTAACGTAATCATGGCTTTTGAGGCTATATCCTACTTAGTTGAAAAATCGGATACATTCAAACATAATAAAAAATTAGCACCTTATGAGCCTTTTCTTTTCGATACAAAAAATAAGGAAAAACCGGTAAAGTTTGAAGTGGAATTTTTAGGAATTGAAAGTAAAATCAAATACATTTATAATATTGAAATTGGTGAAGACGAAATAAAAAAAGAAAGTTTATTTTTTTATCCGGAAGGTGTAATTGCGAAATTATACGAAAGAATTGAAACTAAAATTTCTTATGGTGATTATTACAAAGGGACAAAAAAAGCTATTGAAGACGACTTGTTGAAAAATCAGTTATTTTTATCAAAAGCATCTCGTAATAAGGTTAAGTATTTAGATGAAGTTTATTTATTCTTTACACGTAATTTGAATATCGTAACTGTTCATGATACAGAGTATGATAATATTATAATTCAGAGTTTTGCCAAATTGACAAATGATAATCAAAAATTAAAAGCAAATGTTTTAGAACTTTTGCAAGCAGCAGATACAAGTATTTTGGATTTTAATATTAAGGAAAATGATTTACAATTCCCTGAAGACATATCTGATAAACTCAAAGAAAAATTGCTCGAAAGCTTTAAATTCGATATTCATACTGTACATTCTCTTTTTGAAAACGGTCAGGAAATTGGAAAGACATCAATTAAATTGGAAAAAGAATCTTTCGGTACAAAGAAATTTTTAGCAATTGGAAGTTTAATATTGAGTACATTAGATAATGGCGGTATAATAATTATTGATGAATTAGACAAAGGGTTACATCCGTTATTAACCAAGCTTTTAATTGGTTTGTTCAATAGTAAGAATAACAATCCTAATAATGCTCAATTAGTTTTTGCAACCCACGACAGCACCTTGTTAGATAACGATATATTCAGGCGCGACCAAATTTGCTTTGTAGAAAAAGAATACGAAGGCGGTAGTATTTTATATAAATTAAGCGACATTAAAGGTGTTAGAAAGGATATTCCAATTGATAAATGGTATTTATCGGGTCGTTTTAGAGCAATTCCTGTAACGAGTGAAGTAAATCTTAAATTCTAAAACGATGATAACTTTAAGTAAAAGAATATTAATACTTTGCGAAGATGAAAAATCATCAAAAATATATTTAGAATCGTTTAAAAAAGATGAAAAATTAAAAAGAAACCTGTCGTCGGTTGCAATTGAAGTTTTCCATCCTAAAAATCATGACCCTATTGGTTTGGTTACAAAAGCAAAGGAAATGAAACTTA
>DYPB01000003.1 GCA_020720185.1 Flavobacterium psychrophilum
TATTGCATTTTGAGTTTTCATAACGAAGTCTAATGCGTAATTTGGGTTTAACGAATATTTTATTTAGATTTGCAAGATTAATTAACCATAATTTAACAAATATGAAGAATAAATTTTTACTATTTTTATCTTTTATCCTTTACGGATATTCTATTTCTTACTCGCAGTCTATAACTGTAAAAGGTAAGATTACAGATAATAACGGGCAGTCGTTATTTGGCGTAAACATCAAAAATAAACAGTCCAACAAAGGGGTCTCCTCTGATGCAGGAGGGGTTTATAATATTGATGCAAAAAAAGGAGATGTTTTAGTTTTCTCGTACATTGGATTTGCCACACAAGAGCAAAATGTTTCTGGTAGTACGATGAACATTCTATTAAAAGAAAGCGAAGGAAAAAAACTAGACGAAGTTGTTGTAACTGCGTTTGGTGTTTCTAAGAAATCTAAAACTTTGGCTTATTCCTCACAACAAATTAAAACCAAAGATTTAAAAACCACAGGGCAAACAAACATCTTAGAAGCAATTCAAGGACAAGTTTCTGGAGTCAATATTTCCAGAGCCTCTGGTGGTGCTGGTGGAGGTATTGACATATTAATTAGAGGCGTAACTTCCTTAAATCCATCTGCAAACAACCAACCTCTTATAATATTAGACGGAAATCCATTGAACAACGATACTTTTGTTGGAAATGTATTGCCGAGCACTGGTTCTAACTCACCAAGTAGTGCAGAACAAGCTTCTTTTTCTAGCAGACTAGGCGATATTAATCAAGATGATATTGAGTCAATTAATATCTTAAAAGGTTCTGGAGCCACAGCATTATACGGAATTAAAGGAGCAAATGGAGTAATTATTATTACTACCAAAAAAGGAAAAGCTGGAAAAATGAAAATTAGCCTTTCTTCAAGTGTTACTTTTAGCGATGTAAACAAATTTCCAGAACTTCAATCTCGCTGGAGAGAAGGAACAACCGCATCGAGTGGTGCTTTTCCTAGAGTATTAACACCAAGAGTTTTAAGCACTAATGCAAATACAGCTTCTGGAATTAGTTTCTACCCAAGTTATTCTTCAGGCTTTCAGTCATTTGGACCTGCTTATTCAGCTTCAGATGACGCATCTATTCATTTTAGAAATTTTTATAAAGATTTTTTTAAAACAGGAAGCATTTTTCAAAATAACCTAACTTTGAGTGGTTCTAAAGATAAAATTAGTTACTATCTTTCTGCATCTACTAGTAATGAAGCAGGTATAGTTCCTAATACCGATTTTAACAGAAAAACGCTTAAAGTTTCTGGTAATTACGATGTTACAGATAATTTCAGTTTTGGCACTTCTGTAATCTATACTAATTCTGGTGGAAAAATGCCAAATAGTGGGGATAAATCGATTATGAGTTCACTTTCTTATTGGTCGCCATCAATCGATATAAACGACTATTTAACAGCAAATGGAAAACAAAAAAATTATTCCTCTGGTATAATTGACAACCCAAGATATTATGCAGAAACAAGCAACCTATCTAGCAGTGTTGATAGATGGAATGCAAGTATAAATGCTTTGTGGAAATTAAATAGTTGGTTAAAAGTAAATTATACAGCAAGTATTGATAACTATACCGACTATAGAAATCGTTTTGTTCCAGCAGATTTAGATTTAGGTACTCAAACAAAAGGTTTTATAGTAAATCAAAACATTCGTTTTAAAGGTTTAAATTCCAACTTATTAGTTACAGCAGAAAAAAGAATTAATGATGATTTTAATAATTCATTAACAATTGGTAATCAAGTAGATGACACACAAACAAATTGGGATATGATAAGAGGAGAAGGATTAAACCTATCCAATTTTAATAACATTTCAAATACTACCAATTTATTCCAAGGAAATTCAGAAAGCAAAAAAAGAATCGTAGGATATTTTGCAGATTATAAATTAGATTTCAAAGATGCCATATTCTTGAGCTTAACAGCTCGTAGCGATAAAGCTTCGTCGCTACCAAAAGATAACAATACCTTCCAATATTATTCAGCAGGACTTTCTGCACTATTTGCAAATTGGTTAGACTCTAACAAAAAAGTGCTTTCGTATGGAAAAGCAAGAGCATCTATAGCAGGAACAGGTAATGTGCCAGATGCTGGTTCGGTTGGACGCTATTTTTATTCGGATTCTAATCTTCCATTTAATGGAAATGGTGGTTTTGTATATGGAACAACACTTGGAGACCCAAATTTATTACCAGAGCAAAAAAAATCGTATGAACTTGGGGTAGATTTAGGTTTCTTTAACGACCGTATTTTTCTAGAATATACTTATTACAAAAATGTAACAAGTAATCAGATTTTGCCTGTTCAAGTATCTGTACCATCTGGAATTAGCAGATTTATTTCTAATGCTGGTGAAATAGAGAATATAGGACACGAAGTATTATTAAAAGCTGACATTATTAAAAAAGAGAATATCTCTTGGAAATCTACTCTATCTTGGTCTGCCAATAAAGGCAAAGTAGTTTCTTTACCAAATCAAATAAACAATTTAACATTTATTGATAGTGGACCTGCAGGAGTTGTATCGCAAGTAAGAGTTGGCGATGCACCAGGTACATTTTATGGGTATACTTGGAAATATGTAGGTGACAAATTATTATTAGTAAATGGACTGCCAGTTGTAGATGCCTCTAATGTAGATAAACGAAAAATTGTAGGTAATGCCTTTCCTGATTGGGTTGCTTCTTTAAATAATTTATTTAAATACAAAAATATTTCTCTTGCTTTTCTATTAGAATATAAAAAAGGTGGCGAAGCTTATGATGCTGGGCAAAGAAACGGTATCCGAAACGGTGTACTTGCTATAACTGATGAAAGAAATATTCAAAAAGTGATAGACGGTGTGATGGAAACATCAACAGGATCTGGAGTGTATGTACCAAATACCGTTTCTACTATTATAGATGCAAATTATTATAGAAATTCTAATGCCTATAATACCGCTTCAGAAATATTAATTCAAGATGCCTCTTGGGTAAAACTAAGAAATGTTTCTTTATCGTATTCGTTATCAAATAAAGTAGCCGAAAAACTAAAATTAGAGAATTTATCTTTTAGTGTAAGTGGTAGCAATTTTTTACTTTGGACTCCGTTTAGAGGTTTTGATCCAGAAGGAAATCAATACAGTGCAGGTAGTAATGCCTACGGATTTACAGGGCTGAATATCCCATTGACACAAAGTTATTCGTTTGGTATAAATGTTGGATTTTAATAAAATAAACTTATGAAAAATATAAATAAAATATTAGTAATTATTGTTTTGACTATCACTACTTTTGGTTGTAGTGATGATTATTTTGATGTTGATAAACCCTCGCAAGCACAAAATTTTGAAAATTTAGCTTTAAAAGATATGCTTACACCATCAATCTATTATACCTTTAGAGCCCAGTCTTCTGCAGCAACTTCAATAGGTATGTTTTCGCAACATATTGGTTCTGCATTTACTTCTTTAGGACCTGATAATCATTTAGAAACTACAAATGAAGGCGTTTGGAATGATTTGTACTTGCGTTCTATGCTAAATGTAAAACAGTTAGAGAAGAAAGCAATTCTATTAAATGCAACACATTACAAAGGTATTTCACATGTATTGCTTGCAATCAATTTAGGATTAGCAACAGATAGTTGGGGGAATATTCCTTATAGTGAAGCTTTTATGGGATCAGAAAATTTAACTCCAAAATACGATTCGCAACAAGCTATTTATGCAGAAATAAATAATTTGCTTACCCTTGCAATCTCCGAATTAGCCGCAACAGATTCTTCAGTATTTCAACCAGGTTCAGACGATTTGGTATATAATGGAAGTTTAACAAAATGGATTAAAGCAGCATATTCTTTTAGAGCACGCTATGCAATGCACTTATCTGAAATCCAACCAAATGCAACAACATACAATCAAGTACTAAGCGATGCCGCATTAGGATTTTCTGCTAACACTGATGATTTTCAACTTGTGTATAACGACAGAAACCTAAACCCTTGGTATGCATCGCAACTTGGACTAAATACGGGTAACGCAGCATATTTAATTTCAAAACAATTTATAAGTAATTTGAACGGAGTAAACTTTCCTTATTCAACCATTACTATGGATCCGAGAATGTTAAAAATTATTGATATCAGAAATTATCCAAACCCAACAGCAAGTTCAACTAATCTTGACCCAAATGTTGTAACTAACTACAAAGGCACAATTAATGGAACTGGGGGTAAATATACTATTGCTCCAAGTGTTGCTGCAAATGCAAAAATAGGTATTGATTTTGCCTATTCTAGAGCAAACTCACCAGTTGTCATTTCTTCGTATTCAGAACTACAATTTTTAATAGCAGAAGCAGAATTTTTAAAAAATGGAGGCACAACAGTAAGTGCGGGTACAACTGCATTAGGAAATACGGCATATCTTAACGGGATAGGTGCCAATATGGATAAACTTGGGGTTTCTGGCACTGATAAAGTTGCCTATCTTTCAGATACTTCTATCAACCTTGGTATGTCTGGATTGCAACTAAAAAACATTATGAGAGAGAAAAATACCACATTGTTTTTAACCACAGAATCTTTTAATGATTTAAGAAGATATGATTTTTCAACAACCGTTTTCCCAGGGCTAACACTTCCAATAAATGCACCAGCTATAAATTCAGGTCAATGGGTAAGAAGATTACAGTATCCTACTTCAGAAGCAAATACAAATCCTGTAAATTACAGCCAAAATAAACAGGCCGTAATTACCAGTAAAGTTTGGTGGGATTTATAAAAAACAAAGCTAATTTATAGAACCCACTTATAATAAAAGTATATTTTAAAAAATGATTTCTATCAGTTTTTAACTAAAAAGTCAGCGGTACATTTGCATTATAATTTTAAACAAAGTTAAATTTAAATCAAAAAAAATGAAAAAAATTTTATTAGTAGCAGGAACCGTATTATTAAGTATGACTGCTAATGCACAGGACAAAGGATTAGAAGGAACATGGTGGGTTGCTGGACAGGTATCATTCAGTTCAACAAAAACTGGAAATGTTGAAACAAATTCAAATATGTTTTTACCAATCGTTGGTACATTCATCTCTCCATCGGTAACTGTTGGTTTAGGGGTTGGTACTGCTGGTGCAAAATCTGTTAATGGTGCAGGTACAACTACATCAGATTCTAATACATTTGTAATCAAACCATTGGTTAGAAAATATTGGAATGTAAAAGGTGGTTTGTTTTTTTATGGTCAAGCTGCATTGCCAGTTCAAATAGGTAAAGAATCAGTTTCTGAAGCAAAATACTCTTCAGTTGCATTAGAAGTTTCTCCAGGTTTTGATTATATTGTTAATTCTTGGTTAACTGTTGAAACATCATTTACAATATTTAATGTTGGTTCTGAAACTTCTACTCCAAAAACAGGAGATAAAACAACAACTTTCCGTTTCAATGCTAATCCAATGAATTCTGTTGGAGATAGAGAAATTGGAAAATTACAAATAGGAGTTAAATTTTTATTCTAATTTTTGATTAGAAAAATAAAAATTAAAAAGCCATTATCGTATGATAATGGCTTTTTTTTCAGTTATATAATGTAATTTTACATCTTCAATTAAATCAATACTCTTGAGAACAAAGATTACTATAAATATTGAAAATATCTATCTTTTTAAAACACAACTTTTAAATTGGGGAGAAGCATTTAGAGAAATGATTTTTCTTGACAGTAATTCAAATTATAATCAGAATCATAAATATTCAAATTATGATTGTGTGCTTGCAGCTGATGCTTTTACCTCAATACAAACAGATTACGAGAACAGTTTTGAGAATTTGAAACAATATCAACAAACCACAAATGATTGGGTTTTTGGATATTTTTCTTATGATTTAAAAAACGATACCGAACAATTAGAGTCCAATAATTTTGATGGTTTAGATTTTCCAGATTTGTATTTTTTTCAGCCCAAAAAGTTGTTTCTAATAAAAGGAAATGTTTTAGAAATACAATATTTAAAAATGTGTGATGATGAAATTGAAGATGACTTAAAAAAAATTAACTGTCAGTTATCGATTATCGATTGTCAATCAGAAAGTATAGAAATTCAACAACGGATTTCTAAAGATAATTATTTGGAAAAAGTAAATCAATTACTTGAAAATATTCAACAAGGAAATATATATGAAGCTAATTTTTGTATGGAATTTTATGCTGAAAATGCTGTTATAAACCCGTTGAAAAAATACAATAGCCTTAACGAAATTTCAAAAGCTCCATTTTCTGCTTTTTTTAAGAATCATAAACATTTTTTGATGTGTGCATCTCCTGAAAGATATTTGAAAAAAGAGAACGAGACTATTATTTCGCAACCTATCAAAGGAACTTCCAAACGATTTTTAGATTTAACTTTAGACGAAAAATCAAAAATAGACTTAAAAAACGACCCAAAAGAACGGGCAGAAAACATTATGATTGTTGATTTGGTTCGAAATGATTTGTCAAGAACCGCTCAAAAAGGCTCGGTTGAAGTTGAGGAATTATGTGAAATTTATTCGTTTGAGCAGGTTCATCAAATGATTTCGACTATAAAATCAAAATTGAAAGATGAATTTTCTGTAATTGATGTGCTAAAAACCACCTTTCCGATGGGTAGTATGACAGGTGCTCCAAAAATTTCGGCAATGAAAATAATTGAAGAATTAGAGGAAACCAAACGAGGATTATATAGCGGTTCAGTTGGTTATTTTACACCCGAAAACGATTTTGATTTTAATGTAGTTATCAGAAGTATTTTGTACAATCAGGAGAAAAAATATTTATCATTTTCTGTTGGCAGTGCTATCACTAATTTATCGGTTCCAAAAAATGAATACGACGAATGTTCTTTAAAAGCAAAAGCGATGTTTGAAATTTTAGAATAAAAGAATATCTTTGAAAAATGATAGAAAAATTACAAAATCATATTATCCAAAATTTTCCGTTTTTAATAAATAAAAAATTATTAATTGCAGTGAGTGGAGGCTTGGACAGTATGGTTTTATTACATTTATTTAATCAATTAAAGTTTAAAATTGCAGTTGCACATTGTAATTTTATGCTTCGAGAGAATGAAAGCGATGAGGACGAGCAGTTTATTGAAAATTATAGTTACCAACAAGGTATTTCTTTTTTTAAAACTAAATTTTGCACTAAAAATTTTGCTAAAAAAAATAAAATTTCTATTCAAATAGCCGCTCGAAAATTGCGTTACGATTGGTTTTATGAACTTTTAGGAAATCTAAAATACGATTATATTTTGACGGCCCATCATGCCGATGATAGTTTAGAATCGTTTATAATAAACCTTTCGAGAGGTACAGGAATTGATGGATTGATAGGGATTCCTGAAAAAAATAATCAAATAATTCGACCATTATTAATTTTTTCTCGAGATGAAATTAATAAATATGCTGATGAAAACAAACTAAAATGGAGGGAGGATTCTAGTAATTCATCGGATAAATATTTACGAAATAAAATTCGACATCATTTAATTCCTGTTTTAAAAGATATAAATCCTAATTTTTTAAATTCGTTTTTAAAAACACAAAACTACTTACAAGAGACAAAAAGAATGGTTGATAATTCGGTAGAATTAATTTATCAAGAAGTTGCAAAAACTATCGGAAATGAAATTTATTTTGATATCAATAAAATAAAAAAACTCTCAAATTACGAGAATTATTTATACCTTTTTTTAAATAAATATGGATTTTCGGCTTGGAACGATATTAAACAATTAATTGATTGTCAATCGGGTAAAAAGATTTTTTCTGATAAATATTTATTGTTGAAAGTTAGGGGTTTTTTAATTTTAAGTCCTATTAATTTTGAAAAAGACAATAACGAATATCTTATTCCAGACAATAAAACTATTCTCGATTTTCCTTTGAAAATTGCTGTTTTTAAAGTAGATGAAATTGATGATTTATCAAAACAATCCATTTATGTTGATAATGATAAACTAAAATTTCCAATAATTTTAAAACACTATAATGAAGGTGATGTTTTTCAACCATTTGGGATGAATGGAAAATCTAAAAAAGTTAGTAAGTTTTTAAAAGATGAAAAAATATCATCAATAGAAAAACAAAGAATATGGACATTAAGTTCTGACAATCAAATAGTTTGGATAGTTGGATTAAGGCAAGATGAGAGATTTAAAATTGATAATTTAACAAAAAATATATTAAAAATTACAGTTACAAGTTAATTCTAAAAGTTTTTCGCCGACAATGAATAATTGGGTCAAAATTTTTCCAAAGTAATTGAATGGCAATATTATCAGCTAATTCTGGAGTTCTAATGCAATTTTGTATTCCTTTCTCTGTAAATGTTTTGTGCATTTCTTTAAAAAGAATGGCATGAACACCTTTATTTTGATAATCAGGATTAACCCCAATTAGATAAAAAACAACATCCTTGCAATTATTTCGAGCCTTTAATAAATGTAAAAAACCAAAAGGAAATAATTTGCCTTTTGCCTTTTGCAAAGCTTCTGAAAAACTAGGCATAACTATTGCAAATGCTACTAATTTATTGTTTTTATCAATTACAAATTTAATATATTCGGGATTTATAAAACTAATATATTTTTTTTTAAAATAAGTTTTTTGAACATCGGTAATGGCAACAAACGATGATAATTTTGAATAACTTTCGTTAAATAAATCAAACATTTCATCAACATATGGCATAACATCTTTAGTTGTTTTGAAATTTATAGGTTTTAATTCATATCTTTTTTTTATTAGCTCTTGTGCTTTGTCAAAAAACTCAAGTTTAACATTTTTGAATGGAAATTTACTTTCGCAATATTCTTTTTCGACAATAAATCCAAGCTGTTCAAAATGAGTTACATAATAAGGATAATTATACCAAGTTATCATCGTGCCAAGTTGATCAAAACCATAAGTTAGCACCCCAACTTTATCAAGATTAGAAAACCCCATAGGTCCTTCAATATATTCTAAATGGTTGTTATTGCCTAATTCATAAACCTTTTCAAGCAATTTTTTAGTTACTTCAATATCATCAATTACATCAAACCAACCAAAACGGACTTTCTTTTTTTGTTGCTGTTTTACTTCATCCCAATTAATTATTGCAGCAATTCTACCAACGATTTTATCATCTTTATATGCTAAATAAAAATGAGCCTCGGCAGCTTGAAAAGCTGGATTTTTTGTTTTATCAAATGATTCTAATTCGTCAGCAATTATTGGTGGTACCCAGTATTTATTATCTTTATATAAATCAAATGGAAATTTTACAAATGCTGTCATTTCCTTTTTTGAAATAGCTTGTTTTATAGAAATCATTAGTTTGTTTTATTTTTTATTTTCTCTTTCTTCTCTTTTTTAACTTTTGGTTGTGCTTTCTTCAAGGCTTTTTCTGATTTAGATTTAGTTTTCTCTGCCTTTTTTTCGTTTTTATCTTGTTCTTTTTGTATTTTCTTTTCAGCAGCAATTTTCTTTTTTTCTGCTTTTTCCTCAGCATCAGAGATTTTTCTATCTCTCATCAAAGTTTCTTTATAATTGCCGTCAAACCGCCATGAAACCCCTAATCCTCCGTATAATAAAGATGGTGTATCTTTTAAATTTTTACTAATAGACAAATCAACTTGAAGATTTTTATCTAATAAATGTGCCGCACCAGCAGTAATAATTCCGTCGGTATAATATTCACTTTTTATAATCGCTTTGTTTTCTAAAAATACCGACCAATAATCGTTCAAACCTTTCGTGTAAGTAATAACATAACCATAATTTATGGCTGGACTCATCAATTTATCAACAAAAAAATTCATTATCAAAACATTACTTCCAGGGAATTGATTTTGAGTAATTAACATAACTTTTGGGGCAAAAGTCGGTTCTGTATAATCATACGCAAGAAATGGATTATTTGATAAATTTATATTTGTTCCAATATATGCCGATACTGCTGGGATATAGTCACGCCATCTGAATTTATGTGAATTTTTCCAGCTATGAAGATCCACTTTTTCTTCATAATTTTTATACGGATCATACAATAAATATTTTGCTCCGAAAAGCATTTTCTTAAATCCGTTTCTATTTATAGTCTCATAAGCATCTTGAAATTTATCTTTTTGAAATTGTAAATTTGTATTTACTTCTAATCTATCGTTCAAAAAACCATATCTAATGGCAATATCTGTGCCAAAACCATTAATGTTTTGTTCTAATAAATCGTGCTTCTCTTTAATATAATAAGCACCAAATTCTATCTGAAAAACAGTTTGTCCTAACGAAAAGGCACTCATCGACTCGCCCGGACGATTAGAGTTGATAACATCTGTGTATTGTGCTAAACAAAAATTTATTGGTAACAGTATGAAAATCAAAGAAATAATTTTTATTTTAAACATTTTTATAAATTTTAACTCATTAGATTTTTCAAAAGTAATAATTTATTATTTATTTAAGATGAAATTTTAAATTTGATGTATGGATTTATTAAATTTGTCAAAAATATTTTTTAGTTTATGCAAACAGCTTCGTTTACAGGTTTTATTCAAATGGTTATAGAAATTATGCTATTTTATTATGTTGTGAAATTTTTAGGTAGATTATTTATGCCTTATATTATCAAAAAAGCAGCTGAAAAAGTTGGTGAAAACTTTCAGGAACAATTTAAAAACACACAAAAGCAAAACAATTATAAGCAAAAAGACGGTGTAATTCTTGACGATTCTAAAGTTGAGAAAAAACCACAGACAAACAACAAAGTTGGCGAATATATTGATTTTGAGGAAATTAAATAAGTAAATTTGTAAAATCAGACAAGAAATTTCAAACTAAATACCATCAAAACTAATAACTTTTCTAATGAAAAACCTACAAAAATTATTTCCACATTTACTTGCCTTAATTGGTTTTGTATTAATTTCTTTAATTTATTTTTATCCCGTCTTACAAGGAAAAAAAATATATCAATCTGATATTGTGCAATATACAGGTATGGCGAAAGAGCAAATTGATTTTCGTGCAAATAATCACAATCAAGAACCTTATTGGACAAATTCAGCTTTCGGAGGAATGCCAACCTATCAATTAGGAGCAAAATATCCACACAATTATATCAAAAAAACTGACGAAACCATTCGTTTTTTGCCTCGTCCTGCCGATTATCTATTTTTATATTTTTTTGGTTTTTATATCCTAATGTTGGTTTTAAAAACAGATTCACTTAAAGCATTTTTCGGAGCTTTGGCCTTTGGTTTATCAACTTATCTCATTATTATTTTAGGTGTAGGACATAATGCAAAAGCACACGCTATTGGCTATATGCCTTTGGTTCTATCAGGGATACTTTTAGTTTTTAAGCACCGTTATATATTAGGTGGGATTTTGACCACACTTTCAGTTGCTTTGGAATTGAATGCCAATCACTTACAGATGACTTATTATTTATTATTTTTAGTTTTTCCAATTTCAATTTATTTTGTTTACAAATTATTAAAAAATAAAGAAATTCAACATTTACCAAAGATAATTGGCGTTTTTTTGATAGCAATTATACTTGCATTAGGAACAAATGCAACCAATTTATTAGCAACTGCTGAATATTCAAAAACCAGTACTCGTGGCAAAAACGAATTAACATTTGACGAAGAAGGTAAAAAACTAACAAACGACAACTCATTGTCAAACAGTTATATAACCGAATATAGTTATGGTATAGCAGAAAGTTTTAATCTTATCGCACCACGACTTTTTGGTGGCGGTAATTCTGAAAAATTAGATCAAAATTCAGAAACTTATAAATTTATTATAGAGCAAGGAGCAACAGATGAAGTAGCGAATGATTTCGTAAAAGCTTTGCCTCTTTATTGGGGTAATCAGCCTATTGTTGCTGCTCCAGCCTATATCGGAGCAGTAATTTTTTTCTTGGCAATTTTAGGTTTATTTACAGATGAACGAAAAATAAAATATGCCTTCTTGGCAGGAACAATGCTATCATTGATGCTCTCATGGGGCAAAAATTTTTCGTTATTAACCAATTTTTTAATAGAATATTTACCGTTATATAACAAATTTAGAGCTGTTTCTTCAATCCAAATTATATTAGAATTATGTATGCCAATTTTGGCAATTATGGGTTTACATTCGTTTTTTAAATTAGATAAAAACAACAAAATAAAACCATTAATATATTCGTTTTCAATAGCATTAGGGACAATAATTCTATTGTTTTTATCGAAATTTATGTTTGATTTTATTGGGCAAAACGACGGATATATGGCACAACAATATGGCAGAATTGGACAACCATTAATTAATGCCATCAAAACCGATAGACGCACCATGTATAGTGCAGATTTATTAAGATCTGGTTTCTATATTATGGCAGTTTCTTTAGTCTTATGGCTGTCAATCAAAGAAAAATTAGCACAAAATACAGCCGTTATAATTATTGGACTTTTTATGGTTAGCGATTTGTTTTTTGTAGATCAAAAATATTTGAATGCCAAAGAATGTGGAAATCGTCCAAGTTTTGTTAGTGCCTATGAAGTTGATGAGCCTTTTCAACTTACTGCCGCCGATTCTCTAATCTTACAAGACCAATCAATATTTCGAGTTTTTGAAGTTTCAGGTAATTTAAGCAGTGCTCGAAGTTCTTATTTTCATCATTCGATAGGAGGTTATAGTGCTGTAAAACCACATAGAATGCAACAGTTATTTGATTATCAAATTGCAAAACAAAACCTCGAAATGCTGAATATGTTGAATGTAAAATACATTATTCAGAAAGATAAAGAAGGTAATGATGTTGTGGGTGAAAACCCTGATATTAATGGAAATGCGTGGTTTGTTTCAGAAATCAAAACTGTAAATTCCGCAGATGAGGAAATGAAGGCGTTGGATAAAATTGATAGTAAAAATGTGGCAATAAGATTAAAAGAAGAAGATGAAAAGTCATTTGAATTAAAATTACCTTTTATTGTAGATAGTTTATCAACAATAAAAGTTGATATTTACAAACCAAATTACATAAAATACACCTCAAACAATAAAAAATATGGTTTTGCCGTTTTCTCTGAAAATTATTATAAAAATGGTTGGAAAGCAACAATTGATGGTAAAGAAAGTCCAATTTTTAGAGTAAATTATGTTTTAAGAGGCTTACAAATTCCTGCTGGAAACCACACAATTGAATTTAAGTTTGAGCCACAAGTTGTAAAAACAGGTAGTATTATCTCATTAATTTCGTTTATAATAATGATTGGCTTAACTGGATTTTTTGTGTATTTGAAGAGAAATAAAATTAAAGAATAAATGAAAAATACTGCTTTACATCATGAACATCCAGATATTATGAATGCTCGATATATTGCTGAAGTTAATAAACTTAATTATCAACAACGGTTTGAAAAATTTATTTCTATCTATGAACTTTCTTATAAATTACGAACAGCCAAAAGATATTCTTTAAAAAATAAATCTGATGAACAAACAAATTCTTGAAATTTGGAAATTTTTAGGAGAGAACCATGTTAAATATTTAACAATTGGAGGACTTGCTGTTAATATTTATGGATATGGCAGAAATACTGGCCATATTGATATTTATATTGAAGATACCTTTGAAAATCGGGTAAACTTACGAAATGCTATAAAATCAATTGGACTGGGTGATTACGAAAGTATTCAAACTATGCAATTTATTTTATTGATTATGATAACCTTATGATTTCAAAAAAAGCTTCAAACCGCCCAAAAGACTTATTAGATATTGAGGAATTGGAGCGGTTCAATAAAAATCTTTAAAACCTTGAAAAAAATCCTAATAATTTCCTACTATTTTCCTCCCGCAGGTGGTCCTGGGGTGCAACGCTGGTTGAAATTTGTCAAATATTTACCAGATTTTGGCATTCAGCCGATTGTGTATATTCCTGAAAATCCAACTTATCCCATTGTAGATGAGAATTTAGTCGAAGAAATTTCGGATAAAGCCATTATCATCAAACACAAAATTTTTGAACCGTACCAAATTGCATCGTTTTTATCAAGCAAAAAAACTAAAAAAATCAGTTCTGGAATTATTCCAAATACTAAAAAACAAACCTTTTTGGAACGATTTTTATTATGGATTCGGGGCAACTTATTTATACCAGATGCACGAGTTTTTTGGGTAAAACCATCGGTTAAACATTTAGAAAAATATATTATTGACCATCAAATAGATACGATAATCACCAGTGGTCCGCCGCATAGTTTACATTTAATTGGTTTGGAATTAAAACGCAAATTAAATATAAAATGGTTTGCAGATTTTAGAGACCCTTGGACAACTATTGGATACCATAAAGCATTGAAATTGAGTAAGTATGCTGCGAAAAAACATCAGGATATGGAACGAGAAGTATTAAATACAGCCGATTCAATTATTGTTACCAGCAAAACCACAAAAACAGAATTTGAATTGATTACTAGAAAACCAATTACTGTAATTACGAATGGATTTGATACTGAAAATATTGAAAAACAGGAACTTGACAATAAATTCTCATTAGCACATATTGGCTCATTCTTATCTGAAAGAAACCCAAAAATTTTCTGGGAAAGTCTGTCAGAATTGTTAAATGAAATTCCAAACTTTGAAAACCATTTACAGATAAAATTAATTGGAGCAGTTAGCGAATCAGTTTTGAAAACTATAACTGATTTTGGTTTAAAAAAACAGATTTTAAATCTAGGATATCTTTCTCATAAAGAAGCTGTTGTGCATCAAAAAAAATCACAAGTTTTATTATTAATAGAAATCAATTCACCCGAAACCAAGAGTATTATACCTGGAAAATTGTTTGAATATATGGTTTCTAATCGTCCGATTATTGCAATTGGTCCACAAGATTCTGACTTTGCCGAAATCATAACTTCTACAAATACAGGTGTTTTTTATAATTATAACGAGAAAGATAAATTAAAAGCCGTAATTTTAGAGTATTACAACCAATATTTACAAGGAAAATTAAAAGCAAACGGTGTTGGAATTGAGCAATATTCGAGAAAAAAATTGACGGAGAAATTGGCTTTTTTAATTAAAGATTAAAGATTAAAAGTTATAAGTTACAAAAAAATAATTTACACAAAAAATCCTATCTTTGTAAAAAAACATCATGGAAACGAAAGAAAAAAAAACAGTTAAAAACAGAACATCAAAAGAAATTAACTATGTAATTGTTGATGGCAAAAAAATGTCAAGAACTTGGGCAGCAATGCTAGCAAATAAAGGTACAGGTAAAATATTAGATATGAGAGCGGTTTTAAAATAGAAATATTATGGATCGTTACTTATTAGATACAAATATTTTAATTTTTTTGCTTTTATCTGAATCTGACAAGCTTTGTGCTGAAGCATCCGATATTTTATATGACAACAGCAATCAATTATACACTAGTTCTGTTTGTGTGATGGAATTGTTGCAACTATATAAGATTAAAAAAATACAAGCTAAAAAATATTCAAATGCTACTGAATTATTTAATGCAATTGAAGATGATTTCTTCATAAAAATTCTATCATTCGGTAAAGAGCATTTAACGGAACTTGCAAAACTAAAAATTGCCCTTAAACACAACGACCCTTTTGACCATTCGACAATTGCCCATGCAATGGCTGAAAACCTTATTTTAGTTTCATCGGACAAAAAATTTAAAGAATATACTGGTCAAAATTTAAAATTTTCTTTTAATAAACGATGAAAAAATCGTAATTCGTAATTTTTAATTCGTAATTGAATAAATGGGAATAGTCAAAAACCAATCCATAAAAAACACTGTCATCACCTTTATTGGTTTTGGTATTGGAGCAATAAATGCTTTATTCTTATATACAAATTTTCTAGGAAAACTACATTACGGCATTGTAGCAACCATACTCTCGGGTGCTAATATTTTAATGCCTTTTATGGCATTTGGAATGCACAATACGATGATTCGTTTTTTTTCGAGATATAAAACGGACAAAGAAAAAGAAGAGTTTTTGTCATTTGCTTTATTCTTTCCGTTGGTATTTATTGTGCCGTTTGTGGTATTTTTTTTTAGTTTTCAGGATCAATTTTTTAGTTTATGGAAAAAAAATCCAAGTTTAAAAAATTATTTTTGGCTTATTCCATTTGTAGGATTTTGTATGGGTTATTTCGAAATTTTTTATGCTTGGGCAAAAATAAAAATGCAATCAGTTATTGGTAATTTAATTAGTGAAGTACTTGGCAGAGTGATAATTATGTTTTTGCTATTGGCTTTAAACTTTAACTTGTTTTCAAAAGAAACCTTTATATATTTGGTTGCTTTATCTTATTTTTTACAACTTATTTCTATGCTTTTTTATGCTTTTTCAATACAAAAACCAGTTTTTAGATTTGTAATTCCTAATAATTTAAAAGAAATTTTTAAGTATTCATTTTTTATAATTGTTTCTGGCGGTGTAGCGGTTATGCTAATCGATTTTGATAAAGTAATGATTCCGTTGTACAAGGAAATTAGCGATAATGCAGAATATAGCGTTGCAATTTTTATTGCAACGGTAATTATAGTTCCAAGCCGTGCTATGACTCAAATTATTGCCCCAATTACTGCCAAATTTATCAATGATAATAAATGGAAAGAATTAGATGACCTGTATAAAAAATCGGCAATTAATTTACAAGTTATTGGCGGATTATTAATGATTGGAATTTTGCTTAATATCAAACAATTATATCTAATAATTCCAAATGATTATAGTGGCGGAACAGCAGTAGTTTTTATGATTGGTCTCTCAAAATTTTACGATCTGATATTAGGAAACAATAATTCTATAATCATAAACACAAAATATTATCGAACGGTTTTATTGCTAGGTATTTTTACAGTTTTATTAATGATTTTGTTAAATATGATTTTTATTCCAATTTATGGTATTAATGGTTCGGCTTTTGCAACATTAATTACAGTATTGATTTACAATACTATAAAATTAATTTTTGTTGTAAAAAAAATGAAACTATTTCCATTTACAATCAAAACCTTACAATCTTTTGGGATATTGATTATCGTTTTTTTACTGTTTTATTTTTGGGATTTTAATTTTAATCCTATTATCAATATTATTTTGAAATCAATTTTGATAACTCTAATTTATGTGTTTTTAAATTATAAAATGAAAATTTCTGAAGAAATTAATGAAGTTTTGGATAAATATTTTTCTAAAATATCTTTTCAATCTAATGTTTTCTTATTGATGTTTTTCTAAAATTATTTACTCAAAAAAAAACAGAAAGCCTCGTAGGTATTTGCCTACGAGACTTTCCAGCCAATCCAGCCAAACTAATTATCTTCTTCCTTCTGCAGGACTTTTATCTTTATTTTCATTGTCTTTTTTGTAATAATAACTACTGTTGTTATTGTTGTAATTATTAAAATTATTGTCGTGATTATTACTATAACTCTGATTATTATTGTATGTAAAACCATAACTTTGTCTGCTTTTTACACTTCCAAACATATCTATTATTTCTCCAAAACGGTTGTAAACTATCTGCAAACCACCTATTTGTATTAATGAAAACCGATTGTATTTCATAAAAACAGTTCCTATTCTTGTTACTCTATTATTGAAATCGTAGTTGATAAAGGTGTTTCCTATTCGTCTTACTCTCCCAAAATTGTCGTGCTCTATCAATATTCCAAAATCTTGTGGCATTCTGTTCATCTCTATATCTTTCCGTCCTGCGGTTTTATAATAATATCCTCCTTGAGAATCATCTGGATGGGTATTGAAATCAAATTCTCCGTTAGCAAATACAAAAAACTCAATGCCTCTTTCGTTAAATTGTATTGGCTCGTTTGCATTAAAACGATTTTCTGTCTTGTTACGATCATCTAAAATTATTATTTTTTCAGATGCTTTCGCTATGCTTCCTATCAAAACCATAGCTACTAGAATTGTATTTTTTTTCATTGTAAATAAAATTTAAATTTACCTACTCTTTCGATTTTCGGTTATTTCGAACCATTTATTTTGGTTATTTGGTGTATTACAAATTTCGTGCCAAACTTTTTAGTTCAGATTTAATCCTATTTTCCATTATGGAACATTATAAAACTAATACCCATCTTTAGTTTATATTTTCTTCATCTGTTCTTTCATCATTTTAATTTGATCCTTCAGCATACCTTGTTTGTCAAGCTTTTTTGCCTCATTCATTAAGTTTGTAGCTTCTAATTTTCGTCGTCTTGAAAGAGCTAAACCTGCTAAATTAAGTTTTGCAACTGCTAAATCCATATCCATTGTAAGACCTAATGTTATTGCTTTTTTAAAATACTTTTCGGCTTGAACTAAATTAGTTTGCGACAACATAATTCCGTGCAGATAATTAAAGTATCCTTGTTGTTTTCTAACTAATGCAGTTTCTGGATTTCTAATTTTTGCAAGCCAGTTTTTAGCTCCTTCAAAATCTTGTTTTCGCAATTTTAAGAATGCCAACAGGATAAATTCGTTCTTAAAATATAAAAAAATTGGTATTAACGATAAAAAAATGTAAAAAATTCCAGTGCCAATAGAATCATCGTAAATGGTGTAAATTCCTGCAATTATAATAGCTGCTGCTATTATAAGTTTGATATTTTTGTGAAACATAATATGTTTTTTTATTAGTTTACAAAGATAGTAAAAGGAATTGAAAATATTTTTATAATTTCATTTGTCAGAAAAAAAAAACTTTGTATATTTGCACTCGGTTTTTCAAAGAAAAAATCTACATCTGTATTAATATAGTTTTTTAAATATACAAAACAATGAGCAAAAGAACATTTCAACCATCAAAGAGAAAAAGAAGAAACAAACACGGATTTATGGACAGAATGGCCTCTGCTAATGGAAGAAAGGTACTTGCTCGTAGAAGAGCAAAAGGTCGTCATAAATTGACTGTTTCATCAGAGCCAAGACATAAAAAATAATATTTCTTGAAATTTCTATCAAAAAGCGTTACTAATTTACAGTAACGCTTTTTGTTTTTGTTAATGAAATTCTGAAAATAATTTTGTTGCCTCTATATAAGATTTTTCAAATTTCAATTCATTTATATTTGTATTCATATTTTTGTCTTTAAAATAGGACAATATTTTTTCTGTTGGCATATTTCCTGTTAATTGATTGGTTGCCATCGGGCAGCCTCCAAAACCTTTAATTGCTCCGTCAAATCTTTGACAGCCTGCATTATAAGCTGCATTTAGCTTTTCAAACCATTTATCGGGCGTTGTGTGCAAATGTGCTCCAAATTCAATTTGAGGGTATTTAACTATCAAATTTGAAAACAAATAATCAATATTTTCCGAAGAAGAAGTTCCAGTAGTATCCGAAAGGGATAAGATTTTAACACCCATTTTTGATAATTTTTCTGTCCAATTTGCAACAATATCTACATTCCAAGGGTCGCCATAAGGGTTTCCGAAACCCATAGAAAGATAGGCAACTACCTCTTTGTTATACTTATACCCTATTTCTAAAATTTCATTTAATGTAACTAACGATTCTGCAATGGTTTTATGGGTGTTTCTCATCTGAAAATTTTCAGAAATAGAAAATGGAAAGCCTAAATATTTAATTTCTTGATAGTTCGATGCTGTTATTGCTCCTTGTGTATTGGCAATTATGGCTAATAATTTTGTATTTGTTGTAGATAAATCAAGTTTTGACAAGACCTCAACAGTGTCTTGCATTTGCGGAATTGCTTTTGCCGAAACAAAACTACCAAAATCAAGTGTATCAAATCCAACACCCAGTAATGATTGTATGTATAAAACTTTTTTATCCGTTGGAATAAATGGTTTTATACCTTGCATAGCATCTCGTGGACATTCAATTATTTTTATTGTTTTTTCCATTTTAGATTGCTAATTTAATATTATTTTCAAAATTAAAAAATAAAACCTAATAATTGCACTTACTAATGGAATTTAAGTTCAAATTGAATTTAAGCTGTTTTAATTTGATATAGCAATTTTATTTTTGCTTTTTTGTGTATTTAGCATAAAAAAACCGCCTTTTTAAAGGGCGGTTTTAAAAGTCTATTCAATAAATATGATGAAATTTACGAACCTATTTCTCTTTTTTTTACTTTAAAGTAAAAAAGAAAAACACTCTTAAATAATTAAATTCTTAAAAAAATTATTCAGAGTGTTTTTCAGAATAAAACAGGCTCAAACATTATGCTTTATCCAACTAAATTTTCAAGTTAAAGAAATTTAGCTGTTTGTGTATTCTCAATTAAAACTGGTCTTTTGATTTTATCGTAAGACATATTGCTATTTTGAAAATTATTTTTTAGATTAGTATTTATTATAATTTCTGTTGTAATAAATACAAGGAGAAATATTATTGCTTTTACTTTCATATGTTATTATTTATTCTTTTTAATAATACAAATTAAGATGTAAAACGCATTCTATAAAATACCATGTTTATGGTATTTTTATAAGTAAAAACTGTTTTTTTTCAAAAAAGCCGTCGTAATCTAATCTTTTATGAATTTTTCCATAGATACTTGTTCGTTATCTACTGCAATATCATATTGTAATTGGATAAAATAAGTTCCTTTTGGGAGGTTATTTGTATCAATAGTAAAAATATCTGTTGGATTTACAATTGCAGTAAATACTGTGGTTCCAAATTGATTGATAATTTGATACCCAACAACATTACCCGTAAAATTGTATTGACACGGATTGTCGTTTTTGTTTACTTCTACTGTAACAAATTCTTTTGCAACTGTTGGATAAGTTCTTGGCTTTTGTCTTGCTACTCCACCACCCTCACCTAAAATATGAGTTGATCCACATTTTTGACATATTGGTTTTGCTTTGCTTTGTGTTTGTGCAAAAGAGATAAAAGATAAAAAGAATAAACTGATGATTGTAAGATTTTTCATAATAGTATTTTTTAAATTTTGAATTATTTTCAAAATTAATGAGAAAAAAACATTCTAAAAATACCATGTTTATGGTATTTTTAGGGCAAAAACTGTATTTTTGCAAAAAAAATTGTCATATTTATGATAAATTCTAAAAATTTCATTATTTTTTTATTATTATCAATTTGTTTTGCTGCCAATTTAGAAGCACAAAATAAAAAACAAGTTGAAAATGATATAAATTTATATGCACGCTTTTTGAATACTAATTTAGACTCTTCCTATTATCATATAAATATTGCTTACCAAAAAAGTCTGGTTCTAAAAAACGATTCGTTAATAGCCCGCACTACTTTTAATATGAGTAATTATTTTTATTTAACCGAGAACTATGAGGCATCAAGTAAATATGTTAATACTGCTATTAAATATGCCGAAAAGGTAAAATTCAGCAGGGTTTTGTCGTTGGCTTACAACCAACTGGGTAAAATTTATGTTAAAAAAAGGAATCAAAACGATAAAGCATTACAATATTTTCTTAAAGCGTATGACATATCCTTAAAAAATAAATTGTACGACTGTCAATCGAGCGTTTTAATTAATTTAGGTAATTTATATTTATTGCAGACTGATACAACAAAAAGTTTGAAATACTATGATGAAAATATAAAAAATGCCAAAACAAATGGATTGAAAAAAGAACTACTCATTGGCTATATGAATACTGCCATTATTCGATCCAAAAGAAATCCAAAAGTTGCCATAGCCTATTATAATAAAGCTATTGTGCTTGCAAAAGAAACAAACGATTTGTATTCAGAATTTAATTTACAAATTAATTTAGCAGGTTTGTATGAAAATAATGAAGCCTTAAAAGCATTTTTTCATCTTCAAGAAGCTCAAAGAATTCAAAAACAACTCGGGGATCAATCGATATTGTTTTATTTGAATTTTAATTTGGGTGGTTATTACAAAAAACAAGGGAAACTAAACGAGGCTATTATTTATTATAACAAAGCACTTGAGGATGTTAAAAATCAAGAAGTACCGAAAGATCAATTATTAGCAATCTATGATGTGTTGTCAGAAACATATCATTATAGAAAAGATTATAAAAACGCCTTGTTGTACCTCGAAAAAAAAAGTGTTTTGTCTGATAGTTTATTTACCATAAAAAAAAACAAATCGTTTGATGAGATACAAACAAAATATGAGGTTGAGAAGAAAAATTTAAGATTTGATTTGTTAAATAAAGAAAAGATTATAGCTGATAATAAGAATAAAAACAGTATTTATATATTTACAATTTTGATAATTGCAATTATAGCGATAGTTTTGTCTTTTAAATCTCGAATAAGAAATCAAAAACGGCTACAAGGAATACAAAAGAAAATTTATCTGCAAGATAGAGAAAATTTGAGACAAGAGCAGGAATTGAAGCGGATTACCGATGTAATTGAAGGTCAAGATAAAGAAAGGAACCGTATAGCAGAAGAGATACACGATGCTGTGGGAGGTAGATTGGCTGGAATAAAACTTAATTTAACTCGAATAAATTATGATTTAAAAAACCCTAATCTCGAAATAATAATAGACAAACTTTCAGGCGTTTTTCAGGAATTACGATCTATTTCGCATAATTTAAGCATCAATAAAATTAAAGACGAGGGTTTTAGAGATTTACTTTCTGATTTAAAGAACGAATACGAATCAGGCAACGAGTTCAAAATAGAAATTGTAATGTTTTCGGACACTAATTTTGAACATATTACTATGGAACTCAAGCAACAATTTTATAGAATAATTCAAGAACTGCTTACCAATGTTTCGAAATATGCAAAAGCAAAAACTGTAACAATAACCATTACCCATTCTCAAAATTTTATGACTATAATTGTTGAAGATGATGGCTGTGGTTTTGAGACAACAAACTCAAAAGGAATAGGATTAAAAAATATTTGTAACCGAATTTCATCAATTAATGGTAAGTTTGTAATTGATTCTAAAATAGGCAGGGGAAGTACATTTATTATTGAAGTTGGAAATATTAAATAATGATATTATGATTAAAATTGCGATTGTTGATGATCATCAAATGTTTATAGATGGTCTAGTTTCGGTACTGTCTCGGCAAGATAATATAGAAATTCTCTTTACTGAAAACAATGCCAAAAACGCATTAAAACTATTAAAAAAACAACAGCCAGATTTGATTATTTCTGATATCTCTATGCCCGAAATGAATGGTTTAGAATTCATTAAAATATTAAATAAAGACTTTCCAAAAATAAAAATTTTAGTGATTAGTATGTTCAAAAACATACAGGATACCCATAATATTGATGGTTTTTTATTAAAAGAAACCAGCTCCGAAGATTTAATAAAAGCCGTAAATGGAATAGTTTTAGACGATGAAAAGCACTTTGCCAAAAATATAAATAATACCGCATTTGAATTTAACAATCCAAATGTATTAGGGCAAAAAGAAAAAGAAATAATAAAACTAATTGCTGAAGAGTTTACTACCGATGAAATAGCAGATAAATTAAGATTAAGTAAATATACGGTAGAAACCCATCGAAAAAACATTTTTATAAAACTACATGTTAAAAACATTGCAGGTTTGATTCGAACGGCAGTTCATTTAGGAATTGTAGATTAAAAATATCTTCTTTTTTTAAAAGATTTTGTGTTCTGATTTATATATTTGCAATAAATTAAAATTTAAGATGAGTTTAAGACGATATTTAGGAAGTAGAATATTTTTTGTGCAGATTTTCTCAGCAATGGTAATTGTTTTAGTAATTGGATATTTATTTATGCACTGGCTTACTTATGCTACAAATCATGGTGAGGTTATAAAAGTTCCTAATTTATCAAGATTAACTGAAGACCAGGTTGAAGAAAAATTAGGAGAATTAAATTTAGAGTATATAATGCTCGACACTGTTGATTACAATCCAAGTTTTCCAAAAATGACAGTTGTAGAACAAGATCCTATTGCAGGAATGGAGGTAAAAAAAGGCAGAAAAGTTTATATTAAACTAAATTCAAATGGATATACTACAGTAAAATTACCAAATTTAATTCAACAAACTTTTAGAGAAGTTGAGGCAACCCTAAAAGCCTTACATCTTGTGGTTGGCGAGAAAGAATATGTTCCAGATATAGGAAAAGATATGGTTCTTGAAGTAAAATTGAACGGTAAAATATTAAAAGCAGGAGATAAAATTCTAAAATCGAGCAAAATAGATTTAGTTCTTGGCGATGGGAAAACAGGTTTTGAAGATGTTGCAGACAGTACAAATGTTGATATTATTGAAAATCCAGAGCCAGAACAAAAATGATTGATATCAAAGAAATTGAATTAGAGAACGAACTTTTTGAGCATTATAAATTTGAAATTCCCAAAGGACAATTATTAGTTAGAGTTGATATTTATTTAACTAATATGATACCAAATGCTACTCGAAATAAAATTCAGAATGCAGCCAGTTCTGGTAATATTTTTGTAAATAATATTCCAGTAAAATCAAATTACAAAATAAAACCACTTGACATTATTCAGGTGATGTTGAGCCATCCACCATTTGAAAACCGCATTGATCCAGAAGATATCCCACTTGATATCATTTATGAAGACAACCAGTTATTATTGATAAATAAACCCGCAGGATTAGTAGTACATCCTGGACATGGTAATTATACAGGAACTTTAGTTAATGCTTTAGCATTCCATTTTAAAAATTTACCAAAAAATAGTAGCGAAAGACCTGGTTTAGTTCATCGAATTGATAAAGACACCACAGGTTTATTAGTTATTGCCAAAACGGAAGTCGCAATGACACATCTTGCCAAACAATTTGAGAACAAAACCTCTGAAAGAGAATACATTGCTTTAGTTTGGGGCAATGTAAAAGACGACCAAGGAACCATAGAAGGCAATATTTCTCGGCACATTAAAGATCGTATGCAAATGCAAGTTTTTGCCGATCCCGAGATAGGAAAACCTGCTATTACACACTATAAAGTTTTAGAAAGATTCGGATATACAACCCTGATATCGTGCCAATTAGAAACTGGAAGAACGCAT
Organism: Flavobacterium psychrophilum; assembly: GCA_020720185.1. Classification (GTDB taxonomy): domain Bacteria; phylum Bacteroidota; class Bacteroidia; order Flavobacteriales; family Flavobacteriaceae; genus Flavobacterium; species Flavobacterium psychrophilum_O. The sequence goes on from DYPB01000003.1 coordinate 25,085, forward strand.
CAAATTAGAGTTCATATGAAACATATTGGTCACACCTTATTTAACGATGCTCGATATGGTGGCAATTTGATTTTGAAAGGAACTACCTTTACTAAATACAAACAATTTATAGATAATTGTTTCAAAATTTTGCCTCGACAAGCACTACATGCTAAAACGCTAGGTTTTATTCATCCAAAAACTAACGAAATGATGCGATTTGACACCGAACTTCCGCAAGATATGTTAGATTGTATCGAGAAATGGAGGGGATATAGTAATAATTATGAAGCTGAAGAGTAATAATTATGAATTAAACCTAAATCTTAACCCTCCAACCAAAATCATCTTTATCAATATTATATTGAATATTTGTTAATTTTTCTTTTAATTTTTTAGCAAAAGAATTTTCTGCCTTAGGCAATTCGTAATAAACATTTTGATAAGAAAATCCAACAATTGGACTAACAACCGCTGCGGTTCCTGCACCAAAAATTTCTTTTAAACTCCCGTTATTATAAGCATCAACTAATTCTGACACCAAAACAGATTCGATTTTAACGGCAATTCCTTCTTTTTTAGCAATTTCTATAAGACTCTTACGGGTAATTCCATCCAAAATTCGTTCGCTTATGGGAGCCGTATATAAGGTGTCGTTTATTCTAAAAAAAACATTCATTGTTCCTGCTTCTTCCAGTTTTGTGTGTGTGGCATCGTCAGTCCAAATAATTTGCTGAAAACCTTTATCGTTAGCTAACTTTGTAGGATAAAATTGTGCTGAATAATTGCCCGCAGCTTTTGCAGCACCAATACCTCCATTGGCCGCACGGCTATAATGTTCCGCAATTATAACCTTTATATCTCCTGAATAATAAGATTTTGCAGGCGATAAAATAATCATAAAACGATATTGATTAGACGGAGCAGCAATAACTCCTGTGCCTGTTGCAATCATAAATGGTCTGATATACAAAGTGTTGCCTATCCCTTTTTGTACCCATTGCTCTTCCATTTTTACTAAATGATGTAAACCTTGCATAAAAATTTCTTCAGGAACTTCAGGCATTGCCATTCTTACTGCCGATTTATTGAATCTTTTAAAATTTTGATCAGGTCGGAATAACCAAACTTCATTTTGATCGTCTTTATAGGCTTTCATTCCTTCAAAAATAGCTTGCCCGTAATGAAAAACTTTTGAAGAAGGGTCTATTAAAAATGGTGCGTAAGGAGAAATTTGTGGCTTTTGCCAAACATTATCAATACAATCACAGATAAACATATGGTCAGTAAAAACATTTCCAAACAGTAAATTATTAAAATCTATAGTATCAATTTTTGATGATTTAACGCTAACTATATCGATTTCGAGAGAAGATAAATTCATTTAATTTATTTTTTTTAGAACTTAAAAACTGATTATCAGATGTTTATAAGTATTTTTTTAATTTATTTTTTTTTGCTAAAATAGTAAAAAATACCAATTAATTATACTTCTAAAAATTTAATTACAAATGAGTATATTTGTCCAACAAATCATTTTTACTGTCTTTTTCAACCCAAATTACGCATTAGACTTCGTTATGAAAACTCAAAATGCAATAAAAATAAGTGCTCACGGACTATTTTTGAAGAAAGAATACTTTTGTATTTTGAATTTAAAAATAGGAGTAAGTGCTTATTTTTGAAGTAGTTTGAGTTTGGAATAGATTTCTAATGCGTAATTTGGGTTTAAATACATAATGAAAAAAGAAATTATCACAACTGCCGATGGTTCAACTTCAATTTATCTGCCTGACTGGGAGGAAACTTATCATTCTAAAAATGGAGCAATTCAGGAGGCTTATCATGTTTTTATTAAACACGGTTTGGATTTATTTGAAGATAAAAATGTTTCAATTCTAGAAATTGGTTTTGGCACTGGTTTGAATGCGTTTATTAGTTTTTTAGAATCCAAAAAAAAGATACAAAATATTGATTATGTAGCCATTGAGGCATTTCCAATCTCTGCCGATGAAGTCTTAAAGATGAACTATGTATCGGTATTAAATGCTGAAAATGAAAGAACCTATTTTGAAAAAATACATCAATGTAAATGGGGAAAAAAAATAGAAATTAATGCTAATTTTAATCTCATCAAGAGAAAACAATTATTTGAAAACATTAATGATATTAAACAATTCGATTTGATTTATTTTGATGCTTTTGGATATCGGGTACAACCAGAATTATGGAGTTTAGAAATATTTCAGAAGATGTATAACGCATTGAAAAACAACGGAATAATTGTTACTTATGCGGCTCGAGGTATTATAAAACAAAATATGATTGAGGCTGGTTTTACGGTTGAAAAACTTCCTGGTGCACCTGGAAAAAGAGAAATGATGCGAGGAAAAAAATCGATATAAATAATGTTTTTTTTGATTAAGAAAATACAACTTATTATCGTAGCGGACTAATAATTTGTACATTTTGAAAAGCAATAGCACCTTTTACAACTCCTGCAATACTATTTCGTAATGCATTAATAATATGTATTTTAAGTTCGCTTTTTGGATAAATCAAACTTACCTCTCGGGCAGGTTTTGGCTCTGCAAAATGTCTTAATTTTTTTTGATTATTTTCTGATAAATCCATCGTGTGTAAATAGGGTAATAATGTGATTCCCAAGCCCTCATCCACAAGTTTTATAAGCGTTTCAAAACTACCACTTTCTATTCTAAAATGGTTTTTTTCTGATTTCTCATTATTTTTACACAAATTTAAAATACCATCTCTAAAGCAATGCCCATCTTGCAAAAGTAGAATTTCATTCAAATTCAAATCTTGAACTTCAATCACTTTTTTTGGATAATATACATGATTTTCAGGAATATATGCCACAAAAGGTTCAAAATATAATACTACTTCTTTAATTTTTTCTTCCATTAAAGGTGTAGCGGCAATAGCTGCATCAAGATGCCCTGCATTGAGTTTTGCAATAATTTCGTTAGTGTTTAATTCTTCAATTATTAACTTTACTTTTGGATATTTCTTTATAAAATTATTTAAAAACATTGGCAAAAGTGTTGGCATAATTGTTGGTATAATTCCTAATCGAAATTCCCCTCCTATGAAACCTTTTTGTTGCTCTACAATATCTTGAATCCTATCTGCTTCATTAACAATATTTTTTGCTTGATTTACAATTTTTTGTCCAATATCGGTCAGTTGAATTGGTTTTTTGGTTCTATCAAAAATTAGAATACTCAACTCCTCCTCTACTTTTTGTATTTGCATACTTAAAGTTGGTTGGGTAACAAAGCACTTTTCAGCAGCTAATGTAAAATTCTGATATTCTGCTACTGCAAGTACATATTTAAGCTGAGAGATTGTCATTTTGTAATAGTTTTTAACAATGCAAATGTAAAAACAATAAATTTAATTTATTTCAATAATGTGTTAAAATAATTACTTTTTATTGTTATTTTTACAACTTAATTTCAATTAATATGCCAAGAATTATTGCCATAGATTATGGTCAAAAGCGAACAGGAATTGCCGTAACAGACGAACTTCAAATTATAGCATCAGGGCTAACAACTATTCCGTCGAATACTGCAATTGATTTTTTAAAGGATTATTTTAGTAAAGAAAATGTATCGAAAGTACTTATCGGCGAACCCAAACAGCTGAATGGACAACCATCGGAAAGTGCTTCAATCATTAACGGATTTGCAAAACATTTTAGCAATCATTTTCCTGATATACAAGTGATTAGGGTTGATGAACGGTTTACTTCAAAAATGGCTTTTCAGACGATGATTGATAGTGGGTTAAAGAAAAATCAACGGAAAAATAAAGCCTTAATTGATGAAATTTCAGCAACCATAATGTTGCAAGATTTTTTAACCCGAAAAATGATTTGAGAATTTGCAATTTTAAATTACTTTTGTAGTCAAATTTTTTATAAAAAACGAATAATGATTTTACCAATAATAGGTTATGGCGACCCCGTATTAAGAAAGGTTTCCGAAAATATTACGGCAGATTATCCTAATCTGAAAGAATTAATAGCAAATATGTATGATACCATGAATAATGCTTATGGTATTGGGCTTGCTGCACCACAAATTGGGCTTCCAATTAGAATATTTATTGTTGATACAGAGCCATTTAGCGATAACGAAAAACTTTCTGAAGAAGAGAGAAATAAATTAAAAACTTTTAGAAAAACCTTTATAAATGCAAAAATGATTGCAGAAGAAGGCGAAAAATGGGGTTTTAATGAAGGTTGTTTGAGTATTCCAGATGTTAGAGAAGATGTGTTTAGACACGAAAAAATTACTATCGAATATTTTGATGAAAATTTTAATAAGAAAACTGAAATTTACGACAGAATGATTGCTCGAGTAATTCAGCATGAATATGACCATATTGAGGGGATTTTATTTACCGATTTAATTTCAACACTAAAAAAACAACTCATAAAGAAACGGCTACAAAATATTATTGATGGAAAAGCATTTCCTGATTATAGAATGAGATTTTGGAAAAAAAAGAATTAAAAATCAATTAAAATAAAATGAATTTAGAAAAAATATTAGCCATATCTGGCAAACCAGGATTATACCACTTAAAAGTTCAAACCCGAACAGGATTTGTAATAGAATCAATGCTTGATGGTAAAAAAATAACCGTTGGAATGAAAAATAATGTAAGTTTATTGTCAGAAATTTCAATTTATACTTATGAAACTGAAAAACCATTGGCAGAAGTAATGAGAGCCATTGCAAAAAAAGAAGATAACGGACCGTGTATTTCTCATAAAGAGGATAGCGACAAATTAATTGCTTATTTTTTAGAAATTCTTCCAGATTATGATCAGGAAAGAGTGTATATCTCTGACCTTAAAAAAATATTTAACTGGTATAATACCTTACAATCTAAGGGATTAGTTTCAAAAGAAGAGCCAATTATTGAAGATGCAACCGAGATAAAAGAATAAGAAAAATCCTGTTATAAAATTTATAGCAGGATTTTTTATATCAAGATTTTCTAAACTTATAACCTTTCTAAATGAATCCAAAACAACCTCAACTCGACGCATTTGAAAAATTATTAATAGTAATGGATGATTTGCGTGCCAAATGTCCTTGGGATATTAAACAAACTATGCAGTCTTTACGGCATCTGACGATTGAAGAGACCTATGAATTAGGAGATGCAATTCTAGATAATAATATGGAAGAGGTGAAAAAAGAATTAGGAGATTTATTGCTTCATATTGTTTTTTACTCAAAAATAGGTAGCGAAACTAACGATTTTGATATTGCCGATGTTTGTAACGAAATTTGCTCCAAATTAGTTTATCGACATCCTCATATTTACGGCGATACTGTTGTAAAAGATGCTGAAGAGGTAAAGCAAAACTGGGAGAAATTAAAATTAAAAGAAGGTAGAAAATCCGTTTTAGAAGGCGTACCCAAAAGTTTACCAGCATTAGTAAAAGCAAGTAGAATTCAGGAAAAAGCTAGTGGTGTTGGTTTTGATTGGGAAAAATCCCATCAAGTTTGGGATAAAGTTCAAGAAGAATTACAAGAATTTAAGTTCGAAGTTGAAGCGAAGAATCAAGATAAAATGGAAGCTGAATTTGGTGATGTATTATTTTCTATGATTAATTACGCTCGTTTTTTAAACATTGATCCTGAAAATGCTTTAGAACGAACAAATAAAAAATTTATACAACGGTTTCAATATTTAGAAAAGAAAGCCAGCGAAATGGGCAAAGAATTATCCGAAATGACACTGGCAGAAATGGATATTTTTTGGGAAGAGGCAAAACAGTTTTAGTTTTCTTGCTATAATCTTCCCATATTTGTCGATAAAGTTTCTAAAAATTTCCCAATAGGTCCTTTAATCATCATTGCCATCATTGGATTAAAATCACCTTCAAAATCAAGTTTTATTTCACACGAGTTTGCCGTAATTGCATCAATATTAGCCGTTAGTGTAAACGGTAATTTATCGCTGGCAGCACCTAAAATTACTTTGCTTGGTGCTATCTTTTCTTTCATTTTTAGTTTTATTTCGGGCATTCCTTTTAATCCAAAAATAAACGCATCGTTGCCAACAAGCTCAAATTTTGCTATATTTTCTGGCATTAATTTTTCAAAATTATTAACATCACTTAATTTTTCGAACATTTCTTGTGCTGATTTTTCTACTGTAACTTTCGGACTTTCTAAATTCATTTTTTTTTAATATTAATTCGTTATTTAAAATTATTTTCATTCATTTGTATAATCAATTAAAGAAAATAATTCCTCTACAAATGTATAAAATTTTTGTAAACGAAAAGCCATTATTTTTAACAAACGAAGTTAGTAAAGAAACTGATTTTCAAATATTTTTACTCGAAAGTGTTGATATTGAGCAATTGATTATCAAAATGTTTCAGAATAAAATTCAGAAAGCATATTTGTACGATGCTGACGAGCCAGAAATTCTTAAAAAATTCAAATCAAAAATACCAGTTGCAAAAGCAGGCGGTGGATTAGTTTATAATAAGAATAGAGAAATTTTGTTTATTTTTAGAAATGGAAAATGGGATTTACCCAAAGGCGGTATAGAAAAAGACGAGCATATTGAAGACACCGCTAAACGAGAAGTGGAAGAAGAAACGGGTGTTGGGAATTTAGAAATTGTTAAAAAACTACAAAAAACCTATCATGTGTTTAAACGAAACGGCATTTATAAATTAAAAATTACGCATTGGTATGAAATGACCACTACTTTTGACGGCACTCCCGTTGGGCAACTTGAAGAAGGAATTGAAAAAGTGGCATGGCTAAATGCAGCAGAAATTAGGCAAGCGCTTAAAAATTCTTACGAAAATATAAAATTGCTTTTTGAAAATATACCCTTGTAGAAATTAAGGTGGGCTCTAAAAATTAGCTGATAGTTATTTTGAACTTATTTTGAGTAGATTTTTTCTTTCTTTTTGGTCAAATATCAAGATATTTGACCAAAAAGAAGGGAAAAAGATGCTAAAATAAAACAAAAAGAGCAGCAGTTATAAAAATGAAAAGCATAAAACTAATTTTTAGAATCCACCTTAATTACTCAAATTCGCTGGTGAAAAATAATTTTACATTCGGATATTTACTCTGTGTCATCTGAATTGTAAAATCCGAATCGGCCAAAAACACGAGTTGTCCGTATTTATCGTGAGCTAAAAATTTTTGTTTTATCCGACGAAATTCTTTAAATTCATCGCTTCTAATATCTTCTGGTTTTACCCAACAAGCCTTATGAACTGGGAAATTTTCATAACTGCATTTTGCACCATATTCGTGTTCTAATCGATACTGAATGACCTCATATTGTAAGGCTCCAACGGTTCCAATTATTTTTCTATTATTCATTTCTAATGTAAATAACTGGGCAACACCTTCGTCCATTAACTGGTCAATTCCTTTATCTAATTGTTTGGCTTTCAGTGGGTCGGCATTATTTATATATCTAAAATGTTCTGGAGAAAAACTTGGAATTCCTTTAAATGCAGTAACTTCTCCTTCGGTAAGGGTGTCGCCAATTTTAAAATTACCAGTATCATGTAAACCAACAATATCGCCAGGATAAGAAATATCAACAATTTCTTTTTTCTCGGCAAAAAAAGCATTTGGACTCGAGAATTTTAAATTTTTCTTTTGTCGAACATGAAAATAGGGTTTGTTTCTTTCAAAAGTTCCTGAAACAATTTTAATAAAAGCCAATCTATCTCGATGTTTTGGATCCATATTGGCATGAATTTTAAATACAAATCCTGTCATTTTTTCCTCATCGGGTTTAATTTCTCTGGTTTCTGATTCTTTTGGACGAGGTGATGGAGCAATTTCTATAAAACAATCTAAAAGTTCTCGAACTCCAAAATTATTTAATGCTGAACCAAAGAAAACTGGTTGTAATTTACCTTCAAGATATTCGTTTCTGTCAAATTTTGGATAAACCTCATCTATCAATTCTAATTCCTCTCGCAATTTATCTGCTGGCTTCTGCCCAATAATTTTTTCTAATTCTGGGCTTTGTACCTCTTCAAAAGCTATGGTTTCTTCAATATTTTTTCTGCTATCGCCACTAAAAAGGTTGATATTTTGCTCCCACAAATTATAAATTCCCTGAAAATCATATCCCATACCGATAGGAAAACTTAACGGTGTAACTCTTAAATTCAATTTTTGTTCTACCTCATCCATCAAATCAAATGCGTCTTTTCCTTCACGGTCTAATTTATTGATAAATACAATGATAGGAATATTTCGCATTCGACAAACCGCTACCAATTTCTCGGTTTGTTCCTCTACTCCTTTGGCAACATCAATTACCACAATAACACTATCAACGGCGGTTAGGGTTCTAAAAGTGTCTTCGGCAAAATCTTTGTGTCCTGGCGTGTCTAATATATTGATTTTCTTGTCTTTATAATTAAATGCCAAGACTGAAGTGGATACAGAAATTCCTCTTTGTCTTTCAATTTCCATAAAATCAGAGGTAGCTCCTTTTTTAATTTTATTGCTTTTTACAGCTCCTGCCTCTTGAATGGCACCACCAAAAAGTAGTAACTTTTCTGTAAGTGTTGTTTTTCCAGCATCTGGATGAGAAATGATTCCAAAGGTTCGTCTGCGTGCTATTTCTGATTGAAAGCTCATAATTTTTTATATAAAAATGGTTTGCAAAAATAGTGTTTATTGATTGAAATATATTATTGAAGTCGTTTAAACTTTCTAAAATTGTTCTTTGATGTTTTTGAGGTATTAACCCGACGAAAGAAAATATATAAAAGAAAAACAGACTATATGTCTTATTTTCAAAAGTTTATATTTTTTTAATTTACTGATATATTACCTTCATTTTAATATCATAAATATTAAAAATAGATTAAACCCAAATTACTAATAAGGTGGGTTCTATAAATTAGTTTTTTGTTGTAAAAGATTTTTACAATTCTTGCTTTTTATTGGAAAATGCAACGCTTATAATTATATCCTTGTGTGTTCAAATATTTCCTTTATAGGTATTTCGTCATCTGAAAATTATTCCTTACTTTTGGCATCTAAATATTTGAAAATATTTCTATTTTTTCGGACTAAAAAATTGCAAATGAAATTATTAGACGGCAAAAAAATATCGGAAGAGATTAAAAATGAGATTGCTGCTGTGGTTCATTTGATGAAAGAAAAAAATCAGAAAGTGCCACATCTTGCGGCAATTATTGTTGGTGAGGATGGAGCAAGTTTAACTTATGTTGCCAGTAAGGTTAAGGGCTGTAAAGAGGTTGGTTTTGAATCAACTTTAATTAAATTTCCAGTTTCTATTACCGAAGAGGATTTGTTATCAAAAATTAATGAGCTTAATAACAATATTGCTATTGATGGATTTATTGTGCAACTACCTTTGCCAGAACATATTGATGCACAAAAAATAATTATGGCAATCAGTCCAAGTAAGGATGTAGATGGTTTTCATCCTGAAAATTTTGGAAAAATGGCGTTAGATATGACAACCTTTATACCGGCCACTCCATTTGGTATTTTAGAGCTTTTAGAACGATATGATATAGAAACACAAGGTAAACATACGGTGGTTATTGGTCGAAGTCAAATTGTAGGTAAACCGATGAGTATTTTGATGGGACGAAAGGGTTTTCCTGGAAATTCGACGGTTACATTAGCACATTCTTTTACCGAAAATATGTCGGATATTACCAAACAAGCGGATATTATTATAACCGCATTAGGGGTTCCAAATTATTTAAAAGCCGAAATGATAAAAGATAATGCGGTAGTTATTGATGTAGGAATTACAAGAGTTGAGGATAAAAACAGTCCGAAAGGATATAAAATTATGGGCGATGTTGATTTTGAAAATGTGTCTAAAAAAGCAGCTGCAATAACCCCAGTTCCAGGAGGAGTTGGTCCTATGACGATTGCAATGTTATTAAAAAACACCTTATTAGCAAAATTACAAGCTCAATAAAAACAAAAAAACATAAACAGATGAACGCCATTATTAAAGCTAATCACGCAGCAGAATGATTATTTGGGCGTTCCATCATCCAATAAAACATATACCGTTAATTTTGCTTTAAACCACAGAGATTGCGAGGCTGCTCCTTATGTGGCACTGACCGAAATTTTTGATGTTAATTTAAAATATTTAGATTCTATTCAAAAATCTTTAACTCCTGAAATTGCCAAATCATTATATGGTAAAAAGTTATCAATACTTATTAATAACCGAAAACAAACCGAGTTGTATTTTTTTTTAAGAACTGCAAGAAAGCATCGAACAACCTATTTTTTCTCGAGCCCAATCGGGTCTTTTTTTAAACCATTTTTCGTTTTCAGGTTGTTCTGAATAGGGTTTTTTTAGAAGTTCATACAGTTCGTTTATAAGGCTATAATCTTCTTTTTCAGCAGCATCAATTGCTAGTTGTGCCATATAATTTCTAAAAATATATTTAGGATTTACAAGATTCATAGCAGTTTTTCTGTCCGAATCTGATTTATGATTAACATTAATTTTTTGAATATAAACCGATAACCATTTTATCCAAGATTCTTTTAGATTTCCTTTTATATTTTCAGTATTATAAAACGAATTACTAATTTTATTGAGTGCATTTTCTGGTGTGTCATTTTTTTCGATGGTAGCTAAATTTCTGAAAAAAATTGTCATATCTGTTTCCGATGCCGTTAAATTTAGATTCAAATCTGTATGCAATTTTTTATCAAAATCAGATTCTAAACCAAGTTTTTTTTGCATCATTCTATGATGTTGATGGTTAAAATCTATTGAGTATTGTTGCAATATTCTTTCCATTGCAGGCAAATCATCAATTAACGAATATAAGGCATTACCCAGTTGCATTAAATTCCACAACGCAATATCTGGTTGATTGCCAAATTGGTATCTTTTTTCTTGAGCATCGGTAGTATTTGGCGTCCATTTTGGGTCAAAATTTTCTAACCAACCATACGGACCATAATCAATTGTTAGTCCTAAAATAGACATATTATCCGTATTCATTACCCCATGAACGAAACCAACTCGTTGCCATTCGATAATCATTTTTAAGGTATTATCTACAATGCTTTTATAAAACAAAAGATATTTTTCTTTACCAATAACTTCACAATCAGGAAAAAAATATTTTATGGTATAATCCGCAAGTTTTTTTAAATTTTCATAATCATTTCGGGCAGCAAGCAACTGAAAATTACCAAACCGAATAAAACTTGGAGCAACCCTACAAACTACCGCACCTTTTTCATAATCAGGATTTCCGTTATATAATACATCTCTCAAAACGGCATCGCCAGTCAAAATTAAAGATAACGATCGGGTGGTTGGTACTCCTAAAAAATACATAGCCTCGCTACACAAATGCTCTCTAATTGACGACCGTAGAACTGCTAAACCATCGGCTGTTCTAGAATACGGAGTTACTCCAGATCCTTTAATTTGTAATGCCAAATGATTATTGTTGTGCTCCAATTCAAATAAATTAATCGCTCTACCGTCTCCTAATTGTCCTGCCCAATTTCCAAATTGATGACCGCCATAACACATTGCAAAAGGTTTTGTATCAGGATAAATACTTGTTCCCGAAAATATATTTAAAAATTCTACCGACTCTACATCGTTTTCTAATCCAATTTTTTTTGCTAAATCATCGGAAAAATGTATCAATTTTGGTTTTGTAGGTTTTGTAGGTTCAACAAATGAATAACAGGCATTAAATACCTGTCTTCTGAAATTTTTTAATTCCGTATCTGCAGATAATTCTGTGTTAAAGGTATTTTTTAAATTTATTTTCATTGATTTTCAATAGTATCTTTTATTTGATGAATTTCATATTTTTTACAAAAACATTTCTAATAACTTATTGACTGTATTCCAATTACGGATAGTCGAAATGATATTCAAGCGTTTTTCTATATAACTATTATCTAATTTGGTTTTAGCTGGTGAATCGGCATATTTTATATAAATTCGGTTGTTGTCAATAGCCACTTCATCGGGTTTTATGTTACTTATTTTCAGGTTATGAATAGCATCCATCTTTAATTCCGTTGAAACGAATGAAACATATAATTTTTTCAAATCAATATCATTTTCGTTCAAAAAAGGATTGTTTTTTAAACACAATTCTAAATCAGTTTTGGCTATCACTACAACGGGAACATCGTGCCCAAAGGTTTTTTGAATTTCTTGTTTGATATCAAAACCTACTTTATTTGGATTTTCTTCGGTTGTGGTTACAAATACATTCCCCGATTGTATATAAGTTGTAACCTTCTGAAAACCAATTTTTTCTAAAGCTATTTTCAGAGCATCCATTTTTATCATTCGATGACCAGAAACATTGATACCACGCAGTAAAGCAAGATGTGTTGTCATTGTAATATTTTTTGCTAAAGTAAGAAAATTGTAACTATTCTTCACTATGGAAAATTTTATTTAAAGAAAGGCAATAATCAACAAGCATAAATCCGTTGTTTGTAGGGAACTAAAACGAAATTGCGACAAGAGAAATGGCTCTTACAAAGCAGGTTTATCACAAAAAAAATGTGATACTAGACATAAAGAAAAAAAGAAAAATATTATTCTTGATTGCGAAATGGAATCTTATGTAAACCTTTGGATAAGAGAAGATTATAGTCCCGTTCAAATTGTTGGTAGAGCAAAAAAAGAAGGATTGGCTTGTGTTTCACACGAACGAATTTATCAGCATATTTGGAGCGATAAAAAGCAAAATGGGGATTTGTATTTGCATTTACGAAATGGACGAAAGCGTTATCGAAAACGAGGTGCTGAAAAAGACAAACGAGGGCAAATTCCAAATAAAGTAAACATAAAAGATAGACCAAAAGAGGTAGAGGATAGAATATATTTTGGTGATTTTGAAGTAGATTTAATCATAGGCAAGAACCATAAAAAAGCATTGGTTACGGCAAATGACAGAGCTACAGGTGTCTTAAGAATGAAAAAAATAGACAGCAAAGAGGCTGTAAATGTAGAAAAAGCAATCGTTGAAATCTTACAAGATTTAGGTGTAAAAACATTAACTTCAGACAACGGGAAAGAGTTTTCAAACCATCAATCTATTGCAGAACAATTATCGTTAAGTTATTATTTTGCAGACCCTTACAGCAGTTGGCAAAGAGGTTCTAATGAGAACTTGAACGGTTTAGTACGGCAGTATTTTCCAAAAGGATATGACTTTAATTTGCTAACAGATGAAAGGGTTTTAGAAGTTCAAGAAAAACTAAATAATAGACCAAGAGAAAGATTTGGTTTTTTAACACCAAACGAAGTATATTTACAAACAATTAATAACAATGGAAAAGTTGCATTTATAACTTGAATCCGCCTTTCGTTTACTTTTACAAAAAAATAATTTGACTTTAAGTATATGAAAAAAACAGCACTTCTTTTACTCTTATCATTGTATTCTTTTGGACAAGAAAATCCAGTAGATGTTTTGAAAAAAATAGAAACCTATTCCAAAAAAGATACTATAAAGGTCGAAATGATTGTCGATTATTGTGTTGCCAATACCTTTTCTAATTCGACTAAAGTTTTGGAAATGGCAAATCAAGGTTTAAAAATTTCTAAAGATCTTAATTATAAAGTGGGACAAATTAGATCTTTGAGTTGTATTGGAAACTATTATTACCAGCAAGCAATTTACGATAAAGCAACTCAATTTTATTTGCAGACATTAGTTATAGCCGAGAAAAATAATGACGTAAAAAATATTATTATTGGAAAAAACAATATGGGTAATATTTTCACACGAACAAAAAAACCTGAAAAAGCATTACAACTTTTAAAAGAGGCAGATTCGATATTAGTAGCAAATGGGGAGGAAAACTCACAAAATCGAGCCGCAATTTTGACCAATATTGGAGGTTTATATTCCTCGATGCAAAAACATGAAGATGCTATAAATTATCACAAAAAAACTTTGGCTCTTTGTGAAAAACAAAAAATTCCTTTTGGAATTGCAATCGCTACGGTAAATATAGGAGAAGAATTTGTAGTATTAAAAAAATATGATACAGCAGCGCTCTATTTGCAAAAGTCAAAAACCATTTCAGAAAAAGAAGGTTATGATAATTTTTTAGGACCAATTTATAAAAATTTAGCAATTGTGTCGTGGAATGAAAATCAGAAACAACAATCTTTTGATTTTTTGGAAAAGGCAATTATCGTTTGCGAAAAAATAAACGAGCAAAATGAATTAATTAAAACCCTTGAAATCAAACAAAAATTTCATGTTCAAAATAACGATTATAAAAATGCTTTTTTAAGCGCTGTCAAATTAAAAGAAATCAATCAAAATGTAAATGGCATTGAAAAAGAAAAAGCGATTACCGAAATTAATGCCAAGTATGAAACTAAAAAAAAAGAGAACCAAATTACTGTTCTAAAAAAAGACAAACAAATTGCTGAATTAAAAGCTAAAAAACAGCAATCTATTTTAGTTGTACTGTTCATGTTTTTGTTGTCAATAGTGACAGTTGGATATTTCTCTTTTAAACGCTACAAATTAAAAAAGCAAACGGAACTTTTAAAAAAACAGATTAATAGAAGCCGAAAAAACAATTTTAGCCGAGAAAAAAGCCTCCCAAAGCGAACTCAAAGCTTTGAAATCACAAATGAATCCGCATTTTTTCTTCAATGCACTCAACACCATTCAGTCGTATATCGCCACAAACGAAACCGAAGAAGCTACAGATTATTTGAATAAATTTTCAAGACTTACTCGCATGATTCTTGAAATGACCGATAAAAACTGGATTTCTATCGAAGACGAACTGCACATGCAAACTTTATATCTTGATTTGCAAAAAGTGAGACTTTCTGATTTTGATTTTCAAATAGCACTAAATCAAATCAACATGCAACAAATAACCATTCCAACCATGTTGTTGCAGCCTTATGTCGAAAACGCCATCATTCACGGATTGGCACACAAATTGGGTTCAAAAAAACTTTTACTTGAGTTTAAAATTGAAAATAACCGATTACGAATCAGTATTAAAGACAACGGAATTGGACTTGTAAAAGCCAACGAAATAAATCAAAAAAACAGCAATAAAAACACTTCATTTGCCACAAAAGCTACTTTGGAACAATTGGAAATAATCAATAGAAATGATTTGAAAATCGAAATTGAAACCATTGAATTGTTCGATGCAAATCAGAAATCGGAAGGAACAGAAGTAAAAATCACAATGGATTTACGTTATGAATAACTACAAGACCATTATTATCGAAGACGAAAAAAGAGCCCAAATTTTGTTGCAGAACATTTTGGAAAATCATTTTCCGACTATAGAAATTACAGCCATCGCCGACGATTTGCCGACAGGAGTAAAAGCAATTAGAAAATTCAAACCCGATTTTGTTTTTCTAGACATCGAAATGCCCAATTTTTCTGGACTAGAAATTTTAGATTTTTTCAACGAAAAAGAAGTAGATTTTTCCATCATTTTTACCACTGCCTACAATCATTATGCAATCGATGCTTTAAAAATTTCGGCTGTTGATTATTTATTAAAGCCTTTAAACAAAGAAGATATTGGTGATGCAATTCAATGTTTTGAAAGAAAAATAAAGTCTCAAAACCAAGAATCTTTTTCGAGTTTAAAAAGTATTATTAACGACAAAAAAATAAACAAAATTGCAGTTCCTGAAGGCAATCAATGGCATTTTATAGATCCAGAAACGATCATTTACATCAAAGCCGATAATACTTATTCAGAAATTTATTTGAACAATAATACAAAAATGATAGTAAGCCGTTCTTTAAAAAATTTTGAAGATGGATTGCGATTAAATAATTCTTTTTGTCGCATTCACAAATCATATTTAATTAACACGCTTTATGTTGAAAAGTTTAACAAATCAAACGGTGGTTGGATTAAACTGACTAACCAAAGCGAATTGCCTATTTCGTCTGAAAAAATCAATGTTTTTTTTAATATGATTGATAAAATTTCTAGGTAAATACCTATTTCCTACATTTTAATCCATTCTGAAATTTAAAAAACCATAACATTCAGATTAGTTTCTAAAGTAACATAGCCAAAATTGCTCAATCACTGGAATCGTATTTGTATCCTTTTATAAAAATTGAGAAGTAAAAATCGAAAAAAAACCTCAAATTCTTTTAACCAGAATTTGAGGTTTTTGTTTTTTTTATTTGCCTTTTGACTTTTCTATTTATTATTTTCAATAATATAATTCAAAACCTTTGTCATTAGATGTACTCTGTCTTTGCCCTGAACATTGTGCTTGTGCATCGGATAAGCAAAGAAATCAACTTGTTTTTCGGCCTCAATAAATTTTTTCAGTAAAGCAAAATTATGTTGCATAACCACTACATCATCGGAAGTTCCGTGAATTAACAACAACTTTCCTTGCAGGTTCTTTACATAATTTAGAGTACTTGCCTCTTCAAATCCTCTTGGATTTTCAGCAGGAGTATCCATATATCGTTCGCCATACATTACTTCATAAAATTTCCAATCGGTTACAGGACCACCAGCAACGGCAACTTTAAAAGTGTCGGGTTTACGCAACATTAATGAGGTGGTCATAAATCCACCATAACTCCAACCATGCACCGCCAAACGATTTGCATCAACAAAAGGTAATGATTTTAAATATTCAACACCTTTCATTTGGTCGTCAATTTCATTTTTACCACAATTACCGTGTATAACGCTCTCAAAAGCAAAACCTCTATTGTCTGACCCCCGATTATCAACCGTAAAGACCAAATATCCTTGTTCTGCCATCCAATACATCCATAAATTAGCACCATCAAGATATGAATTCGTAATCATCTGTGCATGAGGACCTCCATAAACATAAATCATCACAGGATATTTCTTGGTAGCATCAAAATGGCTTGGTTTTATCAATCTCGTGTATAAATCGGTAGTCCCGTCTGCAGCTTTTATAGTTTTAATTTCTGCAGTTCCCATTTGGTAACCGTCGTATTTGTTTTTGCTCTCAAGCAATGTTATTGCTTTTAAATTCTTGTTGTACAATAATGATTTTGAAGGTGTTGAATGATTTGAAAACTCATCAAAAAACCAATTTCCATCATCAGAAATAACAACATTATGAACTCCTTCATCTTTGGTTATTAAGGTTTGTTTTCCTTTCAAATCTACTTTATAAACCAACATATTGGTTGGATTTTCGCCTGTTGCTTTGAAGTAAATCTCAGTTCCAGCAGGATTTGATCCAATGATTTCTCTTGCTGGAAACTTGTTATTCGTCAGTTTTTTAATTAATTTTCCATCGATAGAGTAGTAGTACAAATTTTGAAAACCATCTTTTTCGCTAAACCAAATAAAGTTATTTGAGTTGGAATTTGGAAAAAAAGCATCGTGTTCTGGCTCAACCCATTTATTACTAGTCTCATTCAAAACAGTTCTGATAAACCCTCCTGTATTGGCATCAAAAACATTTAAACACATATCGTTTTGAGCTCGATTAAGTTCTGCAATTAGTATGAATTTTTCGTCTGGCGACCAAGATAAATTTGTTATATAATCATCTGCATTATTTTGTGGAGTAATAAAAACCGTTTTTCCAGTTGCTAAATTATAAATTCCAACTTTTACTTTTTCGGATTTCTGACCTATCATTGGGTATTTTATATTAATTAATTTACCGGGTGTTTCATTAACATCCAATAGTGGATAATCAGCAACGGCAGTTTCATCTTTTTGGTAAAATGCTAAATAGGAAGATTTTGGAGACCAAAAAATACCACCATTTATTCCAAACTCACTTCTAGAAATGGTTTGTCCCGAAACAATATTTTTGTCAGAATTATTGGTAATTGAAATTTTTTCTTTGTTTTTCTTTAACAAATACAAATTATTAGCCTCTGTAAAAGCTAGGTTTTGTTTTGCTATATCAAATATTTGATTTTCGGCAGATTCGGAACATTCTTGAATACTTTTTCCTGTTTTTGAAGTCAATGAATACGAATAATATTTTCCGTTTTCCGTTACCAAAATCGTGTTAGCATCAACCCATTCGGTTCCAAAAAAGTTTTTTAGTTTGGTGTTTAATGCAGCATTAATTTCGTTCAATGTTGCTATTTCTATTGCTTTTGAATCGGCCGCTGTTGCCGAAAGCATTTTGCCCCAACCATTAACATAATACACATATTTATTACTGTTTGGAATCCATTGAAAACCCGTTAATTTATCGGCTCCGAATTTTTTACCTTGTTGCAAAACACCATCATCGAGCGTTATTTTTTTGAGTTGTGCGTTTGATAAAAAAGTTAGAAGTAAACCAACGAGAAGCAAGATTTTTTTGTTCATAATTACTAAATTTAGGGTGTAAATATACTAAATTGAAATTATTTATAAAAACCATATTTTTTTTGCCTAAATTATCATTATTTAAATTTAAGAATCGATATTGTTTTTTTTAGATAAAATTTTGAATAATTTTTTTACGAAATCGTTTTCGCAAATCATTCCAAAATTATATTTTTGCATCATAAAAAAACAAAACAACAACCATGGTAGCAATTTCACAATATGAAAAAGAACTTTCTTTTCAAGCAGACCGCAGCCGTGCAGCGGTAGAATTAATAAAAATCATATCTGATTTATGGTATGAAAAATCAATCGAATTAGTGTTTTTTCGTAACCAATTGATAGATAAAAATGTATCCGATATTATGAATTTGCACGAATATGCAGGCGAATTTGTAGGCAAACCCATATCGGTTTTTGATACCGTAGATATTGCAAAATCATTAGTGTCATTAGAATTACCACCTTCAAGATTAGATATTGGAAAACTTACTTACGAATCGCATCTTGATGATAATCAATACGATAATTCAAAAGATTTTGTTATTTCCAAACTTAAAGATACAAAAGCATCACCTGAAATACGACCTAAAGATGTGGTTTTGTATGGTTTTGGACGAATCGGACGATTATTAGCAAGAGAATTAATGTCGAAAATGGGTCATGGCGACCAAATGCGTTTACGAGCTATTGTAACCCGAGATAGAAGCGACGCTACAACATTAGAAAAAAGAGCCTCTTTATTAAGACACGACTCTATTCATGGTGATTTTCAAGGTTCGGTGGTTGCCGATATAACAAATAATGCACTGATAATAAACGGAACAACAGTTCATATTATTACTGCAAATAGCCCAGAAGAAATTGACTATACAAATTACGGCATCAATAATGCTTTGCTTATTGACAACACGGGAGCTTTTACAACACAAGAGCAACTAGCCAGACATTTAACCTCAAAAGGTATTGATAAAGTATTGCTAACAGCACCAGGAAAAGGTGTTCCGAATATTGTTTATGGGGTTAATCATAATGATTACAATCCAGATGAGGTTGATATTTTCTCGGCAGCATCTTGTACTACAAATGCCATTACACCAATACTAAAAGCCATTGAAGATACTGTTGGAGTTGAAAAAGGTCATTTAGAAACCATTCATGCCTATACAAACGATCAGAATTTAGTTGATAATATGCACAAAAAATACCGTCGAGGGAGAGCCGCAGGGCTTAATATGGTAATTACAGAAACAGGAGCAGGTAGTGCAGTAGCAAAAGCTTTGCCAAGCCTTGCAGGAAAATTAACATCAAATGCTATTAGAGTTCCTGTCCCAAACGGTTCGTTAGTGGTTTTGAATTTAGAAGTTAAAACAAAAATAACCCTTGATGCTATCAATAATATTATGAAAAAATATGCCCTCGAAGGGGATTTGGTAGAACAAATAAAATATTCCTTAAATAACGAATTAGTTTCATCTGATATTGTTGGAACAACCGCTCCATCAATTTATGATAGCAATGCCACCATCGTTTCAGCAGATGGTAAAAATATAGTGCTTTATATTTGGTATGATAACGAATATGGATACAGTCATCAAGTAATTAGATTGGCAAAATATATTGCAAAAGTGCGGAGATATACTTATTATTGAGAATAAGCAATATAAACAAATTATTTTTTTGGCAAGGATAAATTATTTTATTCTTGCTTTTTTTATAGGTATTGTAGGTATGACTTTTAACCCAAATTACGCATTAGACTTCGTTATGAAAACTCAAAATGCAATAAAA
>DYPB01000261.1 GCA_020720185.1 Flavobacterium psychrophilum
TTTCACAGTCTGACGTCAGGCTGTGAATAAACCTCGTCAAATTTAAAAAGTATTCAGAGGGCTACCAAAGAAAAAACTCAAATAAGAGATTCTCAAGAGATTGATTTTAGTTTTTTCACAGTCTGCCGTCAGGCTGTGAATAAACCTCGTCAAATTTAAAAAGTATTCGGAGGGCTACCAAAGAAAAAACTCAAATAAGAGATTCTCAAGAGACTGATTTTAGTTTTTTCACAGTCTGACGTTAGCTGTGATTTTAGCGACCCTCATACAATCAACAAACTTGAAATAATGAAACTCGACTATTTTCTAAAATTCTTCATACTAAACGCTTTTTTACTTACTATATTGGAAGTTTTGATATTGTTGAATAATACAAAAACAAGTCCTTTCCCTTGGCGAATGTTTTTTATTATGCTAACTTTAACTTTCTTTTTAGTAGCTTTGCAATATCCAATACTACTATACAAAACAAGTTGGCTGTACAAAACCCTAATCTTCTTTTTAACTATGCTTTTATTCTTATTTTGCTATGGTTTTATTGAAAATCTATTGTCAAACTCTCAAGAAAAAAGTTTATTAGATAACGCACTAATGGGAGTAATGACTACGATTTTTGGAGGAATGATGGCAGGAATTTGGGTAACGCCTGTGGTTGTATTAGTTAATTGGCTATTTCGAAATAACTTATTTTCAACTAAATAAATATGAATAAAATACTAATAATTATATTTTTATTACCATTCTTATTGACAGCAAATTGTCAAATTTTAAAAAAGCAGAAAGGTAAAAAGGAAACAAAATCAGTAGTTGTAACACAAACTGACAAACAAACAATTTATCCAAAAGACTATTCTAATTTGCTTGGCAAGGGAATAGATGTTATTTGGGCGGAAACACCAAAAGGAATTGAAACCTTTAACTCAAAAATGGTAAAGGATTTCAAACAAGTAGGATTTTCGCATATTAGAATTAGAGTAAAAGATTATCCAAGCGAAAAATTATTATTGCATATTGACAAAGTGGTGCAAGAATGTTTAAACAATAATTTAATACCGATAATTGCATATCACGGTGGTCAATTTGAAGAAAAACCAACTATGGAAAACCTTGATAAATCAGTTGAATGGTGGAATACAGTTGCTACTCATTTTAGAAATCAAACACATAAAGTTTCATTTGATTTAATTATTGAAGTAACAGATGCTTTGAATAAAAAAAAGGATATGCTGAATGTGTTTTACGAAAAAGCTGTAGCGGCTATTAGAAAAACAAACCCAACCAGAATTATTTTTATTTCACCAGTTGTGCGTTCTGCCCCTGAATATTTAAAAGATATGAAAATTCCTACACAACACAATAATTTTTTGATGGCAGAGTGGCATTTTTATGCTTCAGGACCAGACAAAATAAATAAAAATAAAAAATGGACAACTGGAACAGAAGCTGAAAAATCTTTAATTAGAGCAAAAATTAAAACAGCATTAGATTGGCAAAAAAAGACAGGAATTTACACTTGGGTTGGTGCTTGGATGGCTGGAAACTATAACAAAGGTGATGACTATTCTGTTCAAGAACAAATAGTATTTGCCAACTTTGTTACTTGTGAACTGACCAAAAACAAAATACCATTTGCCTTTAATGCAGACCATAAATATTATGACGCAAAAAATGGAGCTTGGATTAAAGAACTAAAACCAGTACTTGATGAAATTCTGACGACAAACTGCAAATAAAAACCACAGCTAACACGGGTTTGGCAAAAGTGGCGGTTCAGTGCTCCGCAGACACATTTGTGGTTAATCAAAACTTGGTTCTCCGCATCAACGTTTGTGGTGAAAATCGCCACCTTCGCCAAGCCCGAAAACGTCAG
>DYPB01000262.1 GCA_020720185.1 Flavobacterium psychrophilum
CCCGACTTTGACAGTTGCAATTTAAAAAATGGTTTAAAATGCTGTTTAATTTGAATAGAGGGTTCATTTTTAAAAAAGTCATTTTGTAGTGCCTAAATAAGCGCCGCGTTAGTCGATTTATCTTTGATATTATTACGTTTTCTGCTTATCTTTTCTTATGTATTTAAGGTTTAAAACATCAAAAAAATCTAAACACTCGACTGCCCAAATTGTAAAGTCCTATAGAAATCCACAGGGCAAAGTAAAACAAGTAGTCATTGCTTCTCTAGGTGTTATTAGAACCGAAGAAGACAAAAATAATCTTATTAAATTAGCTCATAATTTAATTGCTAAATTTAGCCAAGAGGAAAGCGGACAACTTAATCTGCCTGGCATTGATTACAGTTACCAAAAAGCTGAGAAGAAAAAACCCGTTTCACCAGATAAATTTAACTATAAAAACCTAAATCATGTTAAGGATTATCAAATTGGCTTTGATGAGGTTTATGGGAAACTCTCTGAAGATGTTGGGTTTGACTCAATTTTATCAGAAATTGATAACACACGTAAAAATACTTTTTCAGCTTTAGAAATTATTAAATCGCTTATTATTAATAGGATCAAGGAGCCTGAAAGTAAAAGAGCTACTTTTTTACGAGACCACTTAGACAAATCTGACTCATCATTTGATCTCCACCATATTTACAGAGCCATGGATTTACTCGTTCCCTTTGTTGATAAAATCCAAACCAAGGCGCACGGGGCTGCTACCCATTTATTTTCAGAGGTAAAATCCTACTTTTACGATGCCACGACTTTATTTTTTGAAAGCGTTACTTCGGATGAGTTAAAAAATTTTGGCTATAGTAAAGATGCAAAGTTTAACCAAGTTCAAATTGTCATCTGTCTTTTAGTTACCAATGAGGGGATTCCCATTGGCTATGAAGTCTTTTCAGGCAACACAGCTGAAACTAAAACTTTAAAAACAGCCATAAAAAATTTATCTCATAGATACAATGTAAAAAATCACACTGTGGTATGTGACAGGGGTATGCTTTCCAATGAAAATTTAACAGCCGTAGGCAGCCCAAATTCTGATATGTTTTATATTGTAGGTGAGAAATTGAGAAAATTACCTCAGGGTTTTCAACAAGTCATTTTTACTTCAGATGGCTATGAAAACATAGGAGAAACTCGTGTTAAAATTGTCACTCACCCCACTCGGCCCAACACAAGATTACTTTTAGCCTACAGCCCTGATAGAGCTAAAAAAGATAAAGCCGACAGAGAAAAACTTATTAAAAAACTTCAGAAGCGCTTTCAAAAAAAGCAAAAACAGTCACCCAAAAGTTTTGTTAATAACTATGGGATTAAAAAATATGTTAATTTTTCTGGTGGTCAGGCCCAGCTTAACCTTGAAGCTATTGCTCATGATGAGCGTTGGGATGGCTATTTTGGTATTGTTACCAATAATCCTGACTTAACCTCTGAGGATATACTGGGGCAGTACAGAGGCTTATGGCAAGTTGAAGCCAACTTCCGCGTGTTTAAGCATAATCTGGCCGCAAGGCCCATTTATCATTGGACTGAAAAACGTATTAGAGCTCATGTCTTAATTTGCTTTATGTCTTTAGTTTTAGAAAGGCATTTATACGCTCGTCTTAAAAAAGCTCAAACCCCAATGAGTTCAACTCAAATTCATAATTCACTACGAATGTGCAAAAATATAATTTTGCAAGATTCAGAAACTTTTCGAGTATTTCAAATCGCTACAAATAAACCCATTGAAGCCAAACAAATTTATGACCTTGTTGGACTTAATTGGCGTTCCCAAACAGTCGAATTACCTAATCCTAAAAAAAATGTAGTGCCTTCGCTTTCCGTAAAATAA
>DYPB01000073.1 GCA_020720185.1 Flavobacterium psychrophilum
TTTTTGAAGTAGTTTGAGTTTGGAATAGATTTCTAATGCGTAATTTGGGTTTAAAAATTTAAAGCTAAAATAAATGTATCAAAATATGCATTTCAAAATCATCTTTTCATGGCAAAATGTCCTTTATGTGTTCGTCCGTCTTGTCGGGTTACTACAAACCAATAATCGTCCGATGGCAGTTGGGTGTTGTTATAATTTCCGTCCCATCCTATATTATAAGAAGGAAAGGAACTTACTAATTTTCCATATCTGTCATAAATAAAAATTTGTAGATTTTTTTCGTATTTAGAATTTGGAATGTTCCAATAATCATTTACACCATCGTTGTTTGGTGTAAAAAATTTAGGATAATACAACAACCATATTGTTTCGGTATCAGAACCACATTTGTTGATATCATTAACATAAACGGTATAAACACCAGGAGTTAAATTCCCAAAAGAATTAGAACTTTGATAATTGAAACCATCAATAGAATATTCATAATTGCCTGTTGTACTTGTTGATATGGCTATTGAATTGTTGTTATCAGTCCAATCTATGGTATCAATATGGTTTATTTTTGGTACTTCTGATATTGTGATTTTTATATTTTTTGGAACACTTGAACAAGCCACTGTGCCAAACCAATTTGTGGCAGTTACGGTCAGATTTGTAGTTCCTACTTGGTTTACAGTAATTGATGGTGTAGTTGCTCCTGTACTCCAATTATAAGTTGTTGTTGTTGCGTTTCCTATTGAGGCATCAAGTGTAACTTTTCCCGTGGCACACTCCAAATAACTTGGGTTTAAATTAACTCTTGGTGTTTCACCAGCGATTAATCTAAAACTGGTTATTTCGTAACAATTTGGTAGCTGATTAAATACTACTCGGGCATATACCGTATTATTAAATACTGGAGGATCATAATTTGTTGGATTTGGAATGCTATTTGTATTTGTTTGTGCTTTTGTCAAACTATCAAAATAGGTTATTGTATATTTTGTTGGGTCTAAAGTTCCTAATATTAAAGTTGTTTGTGGTGTTAAATCAAATCTTTCGTTGCCCAAAATAGTTGTTACACATTTTACCATATCTGGATGAGCATTTATTGTAACTAATGGCGAAAGGGTTGCAATATCAAAATCTCTGTTTTTTGTATTTGAACAAGCGTCTTTTACCTGAAATTTATATGTTCCAACGGGTAAACCTGAAAAAATATTAGAAGTTCCATTATTTAAAATTACATTATATGCAGCATCAATAATTGAATATTCTAATGGTGGTGCTCCAGTTGCCGTAACTACTACATCTGCTATTCCGCTTGGTGTACAGGCTGCTCTATTAATATCTACTAATTCTAAAACATCGTTAAAATAAAATGTAGGGGATAAAGTTTCTAAACAATTTTTATTCGTGGTTGTTACTGTTCCTGAATTTAGTTCGGCTCCATTATAATAGGTTAAAAAGTTACGCACAATTCTAAATGTGCCAGCATATGGATAATTAATATTTGCTGTTGTACTATTTGAAAGTTGTAATGAATTTGTGGTGTTTGGTGTTGTTCCATCGGTATATATTGCATTTGTTATAGGATTACCCCAAACTCCTGGTGTTATCTCTTTTTGCAACCAAAATGATTCTAAAGCGGCATTGGAAACAAAATTTATTGGAATATTATAATTACCGCAGCCTTTTACGAATGAAAAAGATCTGCTTGTTTCAACATATGCAGCAATAGGATAATTTGTAAGGATGTTTACAAATCCACATTCATCAACAACTTCAATAGTATAATTTCCTGCAGGCAAATCATTCATTAACATAGAAGATTTTGAAGTCAAAATATTTGCAACCGCATTGTATGGTAATGCAAAGGCAAATCCTGCCGGAGCAGCTGTAATTTTTACCGATGTTAGTTTTCCATTATTACTATATACTGCTATTGATGTTTTTCCTGAATCGCAACCTGGTCTTACCTCAACTGCTACTCCTAAATCCAGATAAATTGGAACTACAACTGGCAAAATTGTAGTTACTCCACAATCGTCTGTTACTTCAATAGTATAATTGCCTAACGGTACATTATTTAGAGTTAATATGCCCAAAGAATTAATATTTGCTGAAACATTGTGAGGTAATGCGTTTACATAAGTTGCTGGGGCTGTTTGTATTATTGCTACTACTATCTTTCTTGTTGCTGCACCTGCCGTCATAATAATTTTTCCACTATTTGATAAACAACCATTATTAGTTGTCGTTACTGATGGTGGAATTGCAATATTTGTTAATACAAACGAAATGGTTTTTGTGCTTCCGCAAGCATCTGTAACCTGAACGGTGTAATTACCTAATGGCATTGAGGTTGCAATATCTCCAAAATAAATTGGGTTACTCGTACTATAATTTGGGTAGCTTGCATTAGCTGTATTTGGATTAAATGTTGCTGGTGCTGTGGTAAAATTTAATGAATATGAAGGGGTAAAACCTGCTACATTTATCTGAAAATATTTGTTTCCACAATTACCGGTAACCTCCGTTTCTGATATTGATAAGTTATCAACAACCGTAAAATTTTTAATAGGATGAACCGTTCCGCAGTTATCAGTTATTTGAATATCATAGGAGTAAGTAGCATTAGGATAAAAAGGGATACTTTGCGTGACTAATTGACTGGTTGCACCGCCTGATGCTAGGGTAGTATTGATAATAATGGGTGCTCCTACGGGTGGATTTATAGTATATTGAATGGTTAGCGGATAGTTTAGAACTGTTCCTGTACTTGGGGTTACTAAATTTTTTATATTTATGGTATTACAATCTGCTGGAACGCTGTCTGAAAATGTTGGACTAGCAATATTTAAACCAGGAGCATTAATAATTATAGTTTTGTTTTGAGATAATGAGTTACCACAATCATCAATAACACTAAAGGTATAAGTACCTGGAAGTAAATTATTAAAAACATTTGATGCCTGATATGGAAAAGTCATCGGTCCGCTCAAAATTCCATACATAGCCCCCGTTCCTGTAATTATATTCACAGTTACATTGCTGGTTGTGGCAACGCAACCATTATTCAAATCATCTAAACTGTAAGTAAGACTTACAAACGATGTCGTAATTGTTACATCAACCTGCTGTGGTGCTGATATTGTTCCTCCAACATTTTCTGTTGCAATAATTCTATAAGTTGCAGGAGCAAGACTGCTTAAAGTATTTGTAGTTTGATTACTATATGGCGTTGAGGTATTTGGTAATTTATATACCAAATAATTCATAGTACTTCCTGCCACAGTTCCCGTTGGGTTAAAAGTCAGACTACCGTTGCTTACACAGGTTCCGTTAGTTATAACTACTTCGGCAGTTGTAAATGTGAACGCTGATATTGAATTAGATACAATTCCAAAGATAAAAATTAATATCACGAGTAACCTATTTTTCATTGCATTTTAATTTATTAGTTATCAAATTATTGTGCAACAAAAATAAGTTTTTTTGTGTTATAAAAATATTTTTTTATTCAAAAAACAAAATTATAATTTCAATTATTTTTTTATCAAAACCTCTAAAATTTTTATTGCTGCCTCGCTAATTTTTGTACCTGGTCCAAAAACCGCAACCGCACCAGTATCAAACAAAAATTGATAATCTTGTGTTGGAATTACACCGCCAACAATAACCATTATATCTTCTCTATCATATTTTTTTAATTCAGCAATTACTTGTGGAACAAGCACTTTATGCCCTGCAGCTAATGATGATACTCCTAGAATATGCACATCGTTCTCAACGGCTTGTTTGGCAGCTTCGGCTGGGGTTTGAAATAAGGGACCTATATCAACATCAAAACCAACATCGGCATAGCCAGTGGCGACTACTTTTGCTCCTCTATCATGTCCATCTTGACCCATTTTTGCTATCATAATCCTTGGGCGACGACCTTCTATCTTGGCAAAATCGTTGGCTAATTTTTGGGCTTTTTCGAAACTTGCATCGTTTTTAATTTCTTTACTATACACACCGCTAAATGTTTTTATTTGTGCTTTATATCTTCCAAAAACTCTTTCCAAAGCATCGGAAATTTCGCCAAGTGTGGCTCGATTTCTGGCTGCTTCGATAGCAATTTCTAATAAATTACCTTCTCTGTTTTTGGCATACAAAGATAATTTTTCTAACGATAATTTAACTAAATCATTATTTCTATTGGTTTTTATTTTTTCTAATTGATTCATTTGCTGTTGTCTAACTTTTTGATTATCAACATCTAATATTTGCAAAGGGTCTTCTTTTTCTAATCTATATTTATTGACTCCAACAATAATATCTTGTCCTGAATCAATCCTTGCTTGTTTTCGTGCAGCGGCTTCTTCAATTCTTAATTTAGGTATTCCAGCTTCGATGGCTTTGGTCATTCCGCCTAATTCCTCTATTTCTTCAATCAATTTCCATGCATTTTGAACCAATTCATTCGTTAAAGTTTCTACATAATAACTTCCTGCCCACGGATCGACAGTTTTTGAGATTTTAGTTTCTTCTTGTAAAAATATTTGGGTGTTTCGGGCAATTCGTGCCGAAAAATCTGTGGGCAATGCAATGGCTTCGTCCAAGGCGTTGGTGTGTAAGGATTGTGTACCTCCAAGTGCAGCTGCCATAGCTTCAATAGTTGTTCGGGCAACATTATTAAATGGATCTTGTTCAGTCAAACTCCAACCTGATGTTTGGCAATGCGTTCTTAACGCTAATGATTTATCATCTTTTGGATTAAATTGTTTGACTAATTTTGCCCAAATCATTCTTCCAGCACGCAGTTTGGCTATTTCCATAAAATGATTCATCCCGATGCCCCAAAAAAAGGACAATCTGGGTGCAAATTCATCAATTTTCATTCCTTTTGATAAACCTGTTCGGATATATTCTAAGCCATCTGACAAAGTATATGCCAGTTCAATATCTGCCGTGCCTCCTGCTTCTTGAATGTGATAACCCGAGATTGAAATTGAGTTAAATTTTGGCATATTTTTGCTTGAATATTCAAAAATATCAGCAATAATTTTCATTGAAGGGGTAGGAGGGTAGATGTATGTATTTCGCACCATAAACTCTTTCAAAATATCATTTTGTATCGTTCCCGAAAGTTGATTTGGCGACACACCTTGCTCTTCGGCAGCCACGATATAAAATGCCATTATAGGCAAAACCGCTCCGTTCATAGTCATTGAAACCGACATTTCGTTAAGTGGAATTTGGTCAAACAAAACTTTCATATCCTCAACAGTATCGATAGCTACACCAGCTTTTCCTACATCGCCTTCCACCCGTTCGTGATCAGAATCATAACCACGATGGGTTGCTAAATCGAAAGCTACCGAAAGTCCTTTTTGCCCTGCGGCAAGGTTTCGGCGATAAAAATTATTGCTATCTTCTGCCGTAGAAAATCCAGCGTATTGTCGGATTGTCCAAGGTTTCCGTACAAACATCGTGCTGTATGGTCCTCGTAAAAAAGGTACAAAACCTGCTGCAAAATCAAGATGTTCTAAATTTTCAAGGTCTTGTTTGGAATATTGATTTTTTATGGAAATGTCTTCAGCCGTGAGGAAAAGCCCCCCAGCCCCCGAAGGGGGAGTTGAGTTGTTATTATTTAATTTTATATTTTGTAGGTTTTTTCGGGTCATTTTAATTATTATTCAATAAAAACTAAACAAACTGGAGCACATAATTCTAATTTCCTGCCACTATCTGTAAGGTTTCCTGTGGTTTTATCAATTTTAAAAACTGTAATATTATTGGTGTTTTGATGAGCTATTAAAACAAAATTTCCTGTTGGATCGATGGCAAAGTTTCTTGGTCCTTTACCTGTAGTACTGGTTGTATGTTTAAAAACTAAAAGTCCGTTTTTTTGAATTTCAAAACAAGAAATATCATTGAAAGTTCCTCGGTTTGTGGCATATAAAAATTTTCCGTCTGGGGTAATGTGAAGGTCTGCCGCTGCATTTTCTCCTTCAAAATTTGGTTTTACAATCGTTTTTTCTTGAATTTTTTTGAATATGCCGTCGTTATAATTAAATATGGTTAAAGTTCCGTCTAATTCTTGTAATAAATAGCAATATTTTCCGTCTTTACTAAAAGTTGAATGCCTTGGTCCGCTGCCATCTTTTAACTGAATACTGTCTTTTATTGTCAAAATATCTTTGTCGGAATTTGGATTATATTTATAGACATACATTTTATCGGTTCCTAAATCATTGGCAATCACAAATTTTTTATCAGGTGTAAATTGAACCATGTGAACATGCGGTTTTTCTTGTCTCTTGGGGTTAATTCCCTTGCCAAAATGTTGAACAATTTGTTTGACATTTGATAAACTTCCATCTTCATTTTTTTTGAAAACTACAATATTTCCACTTGTATAATTGGCAGTAATTACAGTTTGATTATCATTTATAATATAGCAAGGATTGGTTCCATAAGCTTTTTTTATCTCAATCAAATTTAATGAATTTGAATTCTTATATTCATAGACAGAAATTGTACTCTCTGCTCCGTTTTCATTAACCGAATAGATGTATTTTCTATCGTCAGAAACGGTTAAAAAACTTGGATTTATTGCTTTTTCTGAAACACTAATTTTTTTAAAGTCTCCAGAATCTGAATTAAAATTATACAAATAAATGCCCGTGCTGTTGCAGGAATTGGTATAGGTTCCTATCAATAAATTAGAAATCCTTTCTTGCGAAAAAGAAATCAATACACTGAAAATTAATATTATAGAAGCATTTTTTTTCATACTATATTTGGTTTTATATTTTTTGATGCTAATTTTTTCTTTCAAGAAATGTGGTTTATCAATTTGCAACTATTTGATTATTAATTTTTTATTCCATTTTTAACCTTTCCATTTCTAATTTTTCCGCCAATCTCCGCTCAATTATTGGTGTAATTAGGGTTTTTCTTGGGTTTTGTTTTGTAAACGGAAACAATTCTAAATCATCTTTCATCGTGTCATTTTTATTGGGATATTTATTGGTTCCTAACAAAATTTCTTCACCCGAATCAAATAAATCTTGTTCTTTGTTAGCACTTTCGTTTATTTTCCGTTGTATCGTTCCGTCTTTTAACTGTTTTAAAAATCCCCCATTATTTTCAATGTCTTTAAATAATGATAATGCTTTTTCTGCCATTTGATGGGTTAAACTTTCGATATAATAACTGCCATCTGTTGGGTTATTGACTTTATCAAAATAACTTTCGTGTTTTAAGATCAATAATTGATTTCGAGCAATTCTATCGGCAAACTCGTTGGATTTGTGATAAATAGCGTCGTAAGCTAGGTTTGAAATGGCATCGACACCACCTAAAATAGCACTCATACATTCGGTCGTTGTCCGAAGCATATTGGTATTGTAGTCATAAATTGTTTTGTTTCTTTTGCTTGGTGATGCTAAAATATGGCACTCAAATTTATGATGATATTCGGTTGCTATAGCATTAAAAACCAATCGAAAAGCACGCAATTTTGCAATTTCAAAAAAGTAATTTGTTCCTATTGAAATTTGAAAAACAATAGATTGGTTTATCGTTAATTTATTAAAATATTCATTACAATGAGCTAATGAATAGGCAATTTGTTGCACCATATTTGCCCCAGCATTTTGATACAAACCAGCATCAATACTAATTAGCCCTTTGCCTGATAATTCCTTGTTAGAAAAAACATTTAAGTTTTCAAAATTATCTTTTTCGGTGGTTTTAAACCAATTACCATCTTTTGCAAGATTTCCAACTGGATCAAGATTGTAAAAAACTTTAATTTCTTTATCCTTTATATAATCATCTATTTTCTGAATAAAATCGGTTGATAAAAAGGATAAATTAAAATAAATCGAGAGGTTTTCTGAATTTATATTTGAGAGTAATTTAATGATATCTGTTTCTTGATTCTCTATAGTAAATCTAATGCTTTCAGCTCCTTTGTTAATGCTATCATTGGCTTTTATGATAGATTTTTCGAGGTCGTAAACAAATATATTTTGACAAATTTTGAAGTTTGAAACATTGCTATTTGTAGCCAAACATAATTTCGTTTCATCGCTATGATAAAATGGCTTTACGGGAATATCTTCTGGAGAATTCCAAATTAGGGTTTCGTTATAATCAGCTCCTTTCAGTTCAAATTGAATCTGTTGTTTCCATTGTTTACTGCTTATAGAATCAAAATCTGCAAAAAGTTTTTTCATTTCTATTCTACGGTTTTCTTTATCTAATGCTTCTAAATATTAGTATTTTGTTCAACTCTATTTTCGATAATGGCTTCATAAGTGGTTAAATGTACAATATTATTATCAGGTATTTTAAATTCACTCTCAAAAAATATAATCTGTCGTTCAAAAACGGCTTTTACTAAATAATTATGTCCTTTAAAATAGCATTGTTTAACAATTACTTTCAAATCTGACACATCTGTCTGAAATAATTCGTTGGCATACAATAAAACAGTTTTTTCCTTATCCTTATATGGCATTAAAAGATGTATTTTTATTTCGTTTACTTCGCCAAATAACGAAGCAACATATTTATTGATTGGTTTTAAATAGACATCTTTTGCATTGTTATGTTGAACTATTTGACCGTTTTTTAATACAATTGTTTCATCAGAAAATGATAATGCATCAATACTATCGTGGGTTGCTACAATACAAGTTACATCTCTGCTTTTTAGATATGCAAATAAATTTCGTCTTAAAGCTTCTTTTCTAAAACTATCAATATTAGAAAATGGTTCGTCAAGCAATAATATCTCTGGTTCATTGGCCAAAACTTTTGCTAATGCTACTCTTTGCATTTGTCCACCGCTTAAAAACTGTACTTTTGTGTTTATAAAATCAGACATTTCTACCATATCTAATAGTTCAAAAACTTTGTTTTTTTTATAAAATCTATCAGTATTGGATAAAAATTTTCCTACATTTTCACCTACTGTTTCATAAGTCATCAAATCATAATCTTGAGCTAAATATTTTATGAACGACATTCCTGCAACGAGATTATATTTTGGACCTAGAATTTGAGTACTATTCCAAAAAATATTTCCTTCATTCAAATCATACAATCCGTAGATTAATTTTAATAAAGTAGTTTTTCCGCAACCGCTTTCGCCAATTAATGAAAAATTTCTGCCTTTATGAACTCTAAAATCTATATTTTGAATAATTGGATTATGATTATATGAAAACGATATATTTTGTACCTGAAGCATTTGGATAGTTTTTTGCAAAATTAACTGTTTATTCTAAAAAAACGAAACTATTTGTATCAAAAAAAACTGGGCAGATTCAAAACTGTATTGATTTTCAATAATGGCATCCAAAAAAAACAGTCCCAAAAATCATAACTGCAGAAAAACTAAAAAAAAATACAATTAATATTTCATTATTAAAAAAAAGCATTACATTTGTTCAGTAATTATAATGCCAATATAAATGAAACTTACAGAAATAAAACAAAAAGAGTATCAGAAAAAAAATAAATTTATAAAGAAACTAATTTTTAGAACCCATCTTAAATAGTTACATTAAAAGTTATTCGATAGTAAAATTAAAAATTTGAAAATTACTCAAAAAATATTATCTACACTCACTATATTATTGCTATCAACGGCAATAACAACAATTTACGCACAAGATATCCAGCAACCTGTTGGTATGACCATCTTCAATTCTGATAATTTTTATGCCGCCGATAATACAATAACTGTACAAAACGGATTTACAACCGTGTTAGACAACACCAACAGCGAAATTTTAACAACATCTAATTCTACCCCCAAAGAAAAAGAACTTGTTGTAAATAAAAGATTAAACAAGCTTAAAACCACTCGTAAACAACTGCATTTAGTTGTTGCAAAACCACAAAAATCAGAAGAAAAATACACAAACCCAACAGTTATCTCTTGGGGCAATTCACCGTATGGCAATAATTCATTATATATAGGAACAAATAATTCCTTTGCAGTTGTTCCCACAACAACAACCAACAACCAAAAAACAAATACACACCCCGTTTGTCATTTCGACAAAGGAGAAATCCCATTAGCAAAAGCATTACAAGTAATATTCCAAAAACAATCAATTTCATCTCATGATATTGTTTTTATCTCAAATTATTATTCTAAAACTTCAAGAATAAGACCGCCTCCGACCCCCACTACCACCGAAGGAGGAATTGCTGTCTGCTAAAATTTTGTTAAAGGATTTTGTGAATACTATTTCTATTTGCTATTCATACAGTCAAGTTTCCCTTTCGGAGCTATTGGACTCATGAGTCTAAAAGACATCTATATTTGATAAACTATCAAATTGTGGTTCTCTATAACATAAGCCTTACAAACCTACGGAAATAGAAAAACATTTCAGTATTCAGGTGGCAGTTAATAACAAACTGTCAATATGAGCGTAGTTGTAGTCGCTTATGGACATTATTTATAATAACAATAAAAACACCTCCCAACAAGCCAGTGTAGCTGCCCCTCTCCTTTGGAGAGGGGTTGGGGTGAGGTT
>DYPB01000263.1 GCA_020720185.1 Flavobacterium psychrophilum
TCAAATGAACTTTTATTAATATTTTTTGCCATAATCTATCATTCTATTTCATTTTCTCTGCTTGTGCCTAACGAAAAACAACGATGCGTAGTTGCCTGAGTGTCCGCACGTTCGTTTCAATTTTCTACTTTTGTTTGTTTTTGCACTTTCGCATACAACTACCACCTAAACAGGCAATTATCTCATGTTGTATGTTAGGTACATATTATTCTGTTTTTCTCTTTAAGCCTTCAATTTCTGTCAAATTGAATAAAACGTTTTCTACGTATGTTTTTTCAACTTGTTTTAAATACTTCTTACTTTTGTCAGGTTGAATATTATTCTCCAAACCTATTTTTGCAAGAATAAATCTAAATTCTTTATCAAATTTTGGATTATTTTTAAGCATAGTTTCAAGATTTTTAAATGCAGTTTCTTGTTTATCAACTTTTTCATAGATTTCAAAGAAAAACTCTGCTTTTGTGAAAACTATTTGCTCAATTGAAATTTCATCATTTTGTTTAACAAGTTCTTCTAAATACAAAATTGCTTCATCCAAATTATTGGTTTCAAAATAAATAATTGCTCTTACATACAAATTAAAGTCTAACAAATTTGGGTCTTCGAATTCAAAATATTGTTGCAGAAAAATTGGATTTTTAGTTTGCATTACGATTACTCCAATGATTGCTTTTGAATTATCGGGTTCTATGTATGGAATGATGTAATTTTCATTCTGTTTAGTGTATTTTTCCTTTATTGTGCTATAATTAAATTCCTCTTTATTTATTTCGTTTTCTAATAAATCGTAATCTTGGTAGTCTTCAAAAACAAATTGAAACGCATCAAAAACGGAATGTCCGATTAAGTCAACGTGCCAACTTTTATAAATTTTATGTTTAAAATTTACAAAATTACTATCAGAGTTTACAAATATTTTTTCAATTTCTAAGCCACTTGGATAACGATTTGGGTCATCATATTTAGCACTTGCTACAAAATATTTAATTGGTTTTTTGTTTGAACTCAAAAAATCGGTAAATTTGTTTTTGATATTTTCAAATTGCCCTTTTTCCAAATCATTTAAATTTTCACTGATGTTGATAAATGCATCAAAAGGTTGATCTTTTTCAAACATCAAATAATGATTAAATTCAGCACCGTTAGAATGTCCGAAAATTGCTTTAAAAGAACTTGTAGAATAATTTGTATCAATGAAAGGAATTATTTCTTTAAAAATGTAATCTTTAAATTTTTTACCATTTTCGCCGTATTCTATATCTAATTCATTATTTCTCTCATAGATATTTATATAAATACCTACAACAATACATTCCGGGAAATTGCCAAAATTTGATTGCTGTCTTATTGTTTGGCAAACTATTTCAAAAATATTTAAAATATTTGCATCAGTCACATAAATCACAGGATATTTAATTTCTGCATTATAATTCTCAGGAAGTGAAACGTAAAGTTTTCTTTTCTGATTTAAGGTAGTTGAATTAATATCAATAATTTTGAATTCACTAAATGTTGAATATTTATCAATTTGGTCTGTCCAACCTTGTATTTTGTAATACTGAATATTGATTGGTTTTTGGTTTAAAATGAAATTAGGCTGTCCTGAAAGTTTATTGAAAATTGCTTCACTATCCCAATTTCCACGAGTAAACTTAAATTCGGCAGGAAATGTTAAATTCAAAGTAATTTCTCTTTCGTATTCAGAAATTATATTCATCCTAATTTTATCAGGTTCCCAGTTCCCTAAGCTATCTTGATTTCCTACAATAAATACTTCGTCTGTTATGTTTGGTACAGAAACTCTAATAGTTATCGATTCTTGTGCCAATGAAACAAAAGAAATTAAAA
>DYPB01000264.1 GCA_020720185.1 Flavobacterium psychrophilum
TTGACGGACAACAACGATTAACAACATTGACCATATTGTTAAATGTAATCAAAAAAGAGTATCCAAAGATTGATTTATCTTGGTATGAAAAACTCAATCTATCTTTCGATAGCCGTAAAGTTGCATCAAACACACTTTCGTATCTTTTTAACGGCATAGGTTTAGACAATAAGGAATGTAATGTTGCTATTCAACAAGGTTATAACGATGCAAAAAAATCATTAGCAAAGATTTTAGCTGACAATAAATTATCTATTGATGAATTTTGCAATTATTTTTTTGAAAAGGTTACAATCTTACGTGTTTTAGTTCCGGAAGACACAGACTTGAATCACTATTTTGAAATAATGAATAGTCGTGGCGAGCAATTAGAAAAACACGAAATCTTAAAAGCAAAAATGCTTGAAATTTTGGAAAACGACAATTTGAAATATGCTTTCAATTTGATTTGGGAAGCAACTTCAAATATGGAAAAATATGTTCAATACGGTTTTTCAGTTGCACAAAGAGATGAGTTATTTGGTAAGAGTGATTGGAACAATTTAGTTGGTAAAGACGTTGTTTATCATAAATTACAAATTCCAACAGCCAACCAAACTACAGAAGAAACTTTGACAATAAGCCAACTTCTTATAAAAACAGCAAAACCAATTACTGACAATTCAAGCACTTCGGACGAAAGCCCCGATAGATTTAATACGATTATCAATTTTGCAAACTTCCTACTTCACATTTTAAGGATACAAACAAAATCCGATGTTCCATTAGACGACAAACGACTATTAGAATTATTTGACCCTTTTTTGAAAAATGATGATAAAATAGAATTTGTAAAACAATTCGGTTACAATTTGTTGAAAAGCAAATATTATTTTGATAAGTATATTATAAAAAGAGAGTTTGCAAAAGGCGCAGACCATTGGAGTTTAAAACGACTCAAATGGTATGAAGGAAACAAAGTAAGCTACGTAAATACTTTTGACACAGATAATGCAGAAACCAATGACGGAGTAAACAGAGAAATTTTAATGTTACTTTCGATGTTCCATGTTTCAAATCCTACTTTGGTTTACAAACATTGGTTAAACGCTGCATTGAAATTTGTTGTAGAATATTCTGGAATTAATTTGGCAAACGACTACAAAACATATCTTGAAAATCTTGCAAAAGCATTCGTAAACGACAGATATTTAGCAGATAACCAAAAAGATTTTTTTGAAATAATCTACACCAACGAAGGAAAACAGAAAAATACCGAAACAGATATTGACAAAAATAAACTTAACCAAGGAACAGCCGTAGAAAATTTTATTTTCAACTATCTTGATTATTTGTTGTGGCAAGATTACAGAAATAATAAAGATTTATTCAAGACCAAGTATAATGGAAAAGACGAATTAACGCTCGATGATAAAAAAGGTAGAGATAAGGATAGAATATTATTTTTTGAATTCACATTTAGAAGTTCTGTAGAACACTATTATCCACAGAATCCAAGAGATGAAAATTTTAGGTTGAAAGAGCAAGATATGGTTTGGTTGGATAATTTTGGAAATTTATGTTTAATCAGTGGCAGTAAAAATTCACGTTTGAGTGATTTATTACCAATCGCTAAAAAGGAATACTACACAGGTAGTCCAACTATTGACAGTATAAAGCAACGTATTATGATGGAATATGAACAGTGGGATACAAACGGAACAAACAGCATTAATGAAATAGAAGAACACAGTAAAATGATGACTAAATTATTGATTCGATAAAAAGAAATGCAGATAACAGGCTACTTTGCGGTCAGTGGTTTTGGGCAGCGGCTTCGTTTCGTTCGCTACGCTCACTTCACTA
>DYPB01000265.1 GCA_020720185.1 Flavobacterium psychrophilum
AAATTATTTTAGTTGTACTCATGATTAATTGGATTTAAGTTTTGCTCCCGCCGTGTACCTGCCTCACGTGTGTATGCTTTTCGGGAAGTAATCACTATATTTGTGGCGTCTAATCTTAAATAATAGTGATATGAGTGATTCTGAAAAAATTAAATTGCTTGAAGCTATGATTGTGCTTCTTGCCAAAAAAATTGAAAAATTGGAGGGTAAAACTACCGTTTCCGGATACGACCGTTACCTGAAAGATTTACAGCACGATGCAAAAAAACTCATCGTATAACCTACATATCAAAAACAGTATATTCCGCTGTCTCGGGATAAAAGTGCTGCTTTGTAATAATCGTAATGCCGAAAAATTTCCACGTTTTTTTGGTACTGGCTACTCTTTTGCCATCTTCGGACAAGAAGTGTTTTGTGGTGATGGAGATTGGTCTCATAATTAATTAAGTTTAATGATTATTGAATAGGTTTAAGTTTTGTATCCGATAGGTTTTCTAATTGTACTATCGCATCAAAATATTCTTGTTTTATTTGCTCGGCAAACTTCGGTGTGCGGGTTCCCCACAATATGGTCTTTATATAGTGTACGGTAAAACCATATCTTTTTGCCACGATTTTGAGTGCTTCCAAATTAAATGTTATGTGTTCCATTTTTTTGTTCTATTTTTATGTTTTTAATATTGAGACAAAAGTATATTACTATTTTCACATACGCAAACTTTTTTTATACTTTTTTCTCGTAATTTTTAAAAATTATGAATACAGTAATTGAACGATTATACTATTACGTTGATAATAAAGGCGATAGTATATACAAATTATCAAAAGAAATTGATGTTAGTAACGGTTATTTTTCCAAACAAAGAGCATCTAACGGGGCGATTTCAAGCACTATAATAGAGAAAATAGTAAATTATTACATTGAAATAAACCCCGATTGGCTCTTAACCGGTAGGGGGTCTATGGTTCGCCAACCGGCAGTGTCGGGCAGTGAGTGTGCAGAGAAAATGGCAATCGTAAAGGAGAAAATGCAGGAGCGTGAGGAGGTAATCTCGCTGCAACGCCACCGCATCAAGTCATTGGAGCAGGAGGTACAGCAGCTTACCGCAGAAAACCAAAAACTTAAAAAAGAGAGCCTTTCTGCAAGTCATAGTAAACCTATGGCGCCCAAATAATGAGCGTAATTAGGCACTTGAAGTACAGCCTACTGTTACTTCTTTGGGCAAAGGCGGGTAAGCAAATATTAATCAATTAGTGTAAAAAACTTAAATACTTGCAAATCAGCGTTTTAATATTTTTCTATATATTTAATTTTGCATTTGGGGGGGTGTTAAGTTTAAGTTTTTTTAATTTTCAGTATATTTTTAATACATTTCGTGGTTATTTTAAAGGTAAAATAAAACAAAAATTGTCCAACCAACTGTCCAACCAACTGTCCAACCAATACCAAAATTACCCAAAAACGAAATGTCCGTTTTGCACTCTTTAAAGAGCTTTAAAGAGTGTTTTTAAAGAGTAAAAAACCGTAGATCATTCAATAAAAAAAGCCCCGCAGGGCTTATAAATGGTAGCTTTATGGCTTTTTAGGGTTAATAATAGTAGTATAATCGGTTATTTCGTAATTAATGGTAAAATAAATGGTAGTAAAATGGTAGTAAAATGGTATAAATGGACATTTCGTTTTTTTTTCATTTTCTAAATATATCCATTTAATAATTTATATATCAATGCGTTACAATGGGTTTAGCGGTTTTTTATGTGGACTTTTTGTTTTTGGGGGGGTATACATCATTTTATATTT
This sequence comes from Flavobacterium psychrophilum, assembly GCA_020720185.1. Classification (GTDB taxonomy): domain Bacteria; phylum Bacteroidota; class Bacteroidia; order Flavobacteriales; family Flavobacteriaceae; genus Flavobacterium; species Flavobacterium psychrophilum_O. The sequence goes on from DYPB01000265.1 coordinate 1,802, forward strand.
AACAATTTATAAACCCAAAAAATGTTATGAAACGAGCA
>DYPB01000266.1 GCA_020720185.1 Flavobacterium psychrophilum
ATGATAAAATTCAAGAAAATGATACTATCAATTTCTTAGATTTAACAGAATTTGCACCTGGAAAACCATTAACTTTGGAGTTTGTTCACGCTGATGGTTCAAAAGATATGATTTTAGCAAACCACACTTACAATGAAAGTCAAATTGGTTGGTTTGTGGCTGGAAGTGCTTTAAATTTGATTGCGGCGGCTGGTTAATTTTAGCTTTTTAGCATTATTATAATATAAAAACGCCCCACAATTTTGCGGGGTGTTTTGATTTTGTAACCTAATTATTTTTTTAGAATTTCTAGAATCCCATCTTTTAGATGTAATAGATGAGCCTTCAATTTGTGCAACTCTTCGTCAATAATAACTTCTACACCAGTATTTATTAGATAGATTTTGTGATCTACTTCACTATATTCTTCAATCATTTTTTTGAAATGATTATCACTTACTTTTAGTTCGTGAATTTTTTGCTCAAATTCTGGAAATTCGTTAATTAAATTGTGTTTTTGCATAATATCTTTAAATTTAAAAATTAATATTTGTTTTTTAATGACAATCCGGATTAGCTTTTACTATTAAATTCATAATACTGGGTGATAGGTAGGGAATATTTAACCCCAAACCTCTTATTATGAACAGTAATCCAATAATAATAGTAATAAAAGGGATTATTTTTTGAATTTTATTCCGAGTTGATGCTGTAATAAAATTAGATATAAAAATTACAAAACTCATCATTGGCACAGTTCCTAAACCATAAAGAACCATATATAAAACCCCTAAATACGGACTTTGCATTGCAATTGCACCAAATAAAGCGGCATAAACCAATCCACAGGGTAAAAAGCCATTTAATAATCCTATGGTAAAAAAAGTATCCCAAGTTTTGCGTTTAAATTGTTTGCCTAATTTCGATTTTAACTCTGAAAGCATTAGATAAACAGGTTTTGAAAAATTATATTTCATAAATAATTTTTCGGGAATTAGTACAATAGCAATCATAAAAATACCCGTTATTATGGATATTTGTTGCTGGAATCCTGCTAGATACAAGCCTTTTCCCAATAAACCGAAGAGTAAACCTAATAATCCATAAGCGGTTAATCGACCGATATGATATAATAGTGTTTGTACTATTCTTTTTGCTTCGTTATTTCTATCTACTGGCAACATCATTGCAATTGGTCCACACATTCCGACACAATGCAAACTGCTAGCAAGACCAAAGATGAATGCAGAATAAAGCATCAATAATAAATAGTTTCTTTAGTTATATAATCTACTTTATTATAATTCCAGTTGATACTAATTTTCCAAAGCCCTTCTATCAATCTTTTATTAGGTATAAGCAGGGTTGAACCAGAAAATGAAATAGGAACTATAAAATCTAATTTTTTGTTAGATGATCTATAAAAAGATACATTTCCTGTAATGTTTTTTATGTCTAAATGTGTTGGAAACGAAATTTCGAGTCCATTTGTAGTTTTTACTATCTTCGGTTTTTCGGATAAATCGGCACTATTCTGAAGTTTTTCTAATTCTTGTTGATAATTTGCATCGTGTTTATAATACTCCTCAACTACCAATTCATTATCATATTTTGAATTAGATTGTACTTTATATACAAAATACAAAATAAAGAACATAAATGTTCCAAATGCTATTACTATTGATGTTCCCCAATTTATTTTCATCTGTTTATAATATTTATTTTTTATTGGAAGATGAGCCGCACGATAGTGAACGGGTAAAGCAAACGCCCATAATCATCTTCTTGTGTGTTGGAATAATTCCGTCATGGGCGTTTCATCTGTTTATTCAATTTTTCTATTTAA
>DYPB01000267.1 GCA_020720185.1 Flavobacterium psychrophilum
TTATTTTTAGCTCCTACTAAATTAGATGATGTAGCAAAAGTTGGGAAACTCGGGAAAATTGATTTTATTGTTACACCAGACGGCGTTTCTGTTCCGTTAAATCAAAAAGTTATGAGAGAAGGTTTTGACAATGCTGGCTTTCCAAGTACAGTTACTAATAAGACTAATGAAAAAGGTGTTATTCATACAGTTCCAACTAACAATGGAAAAGTTGATGTAAGAACAATGGAAGGTTCCACTAATCATCCTAAACGTGCTGTTATTACTCATCCAAATACTAATTCTCCGAAATCGCCAAGTGGTAAAGGTACAACAAATAAAAAAGACAACCATATAGAACAACATTAAATGAAAAATCTTTTTGAATTATTTAAATTTTCAAACTTATATTCTGTTGAATATAGTGGCACATTTACTCTAAAATTTAGTGTAAATAATAAATCATTACTTTATCAATATATAACTGAATTTAATATAGATTTTAATTCGGGTTTTACTAATATTGATAATGACCATTACAATATATTACTTGATTTAATAGGTTATGAGATAAATGATATATATTTAGAGAAAGATAATTGTTTAGTAATAAAAGTAAACAATACTTATATCAAAACAAAAATTGAAACTGATGAATTGGTTGATGTAAGTTGGGAGATTTATTCAAAAGATAAAACTTATTACATTTTGAATGATTCTAATGAACTATTTTATTCTGAAAATTTAACTAATTTAAATTATTAAAAATAAGTATTTTGTTTTTAAATTTGTCAATGTCAGAATTATTATTTTATTGAGGTCATCATTTAATTTCATATCTTTGAGGTCAATAAATACAGTAAAATATGGATATATTTAAAGGTAAAAACCTCTTAGAGTTTGCTGAACGTTTCAAAATCGATGAAAATTGCAAGGAATATTTGTCAATTTTGAAATGGGAAAATGGTTATACTTGTCGTAAATGTGGACATAATAAGTGCCAAATCCGTACTGATTTTTCAAGAACTTGCAATATATGCAGCGATACCGAATCAAGTACAGCCGACACCTTGTTTCATAAAGTAAAATTTAGGTTACGTAAGTCCTTTTTTATGTGTTTTGAAATGGCTACTACCACAAAAAGTTTATCAGCTTTGCAAATGAGTGTAAGGTATGGCGTACGCGAAAATACGGCAAGATTATTTATGCATAAAGTAAGAGAAGCGATGAAATCAAGCGGGATAATCCTATTGAAGGTATTGTTCATATAGACGAATTTGTGGTTGGCGGACACGAAGAATCAAAACAAGGGAGAAGTTATGACAGCAAAAAGAAAAAGGTAGTTTGTGCAGTAGAATTAACTGATAAGGGAAAAGTAAAACGATTTTATGCATTAAAAATAGATAATTTTTCAGCCAAATCGTTAAGCAAAATATTTGATAAACATATCAGTAAAAATGCAAAAATAACTACTGATAATTGGAAAGGATACATACATACCAATTTCTAAGTCATATAACATCACCCAAATTCCAAGTGAAAAAGGTGCAAACTTTAAAGCATGCAACTATGATTCATCAAATTTAAACGTGGATAAGAACTACCTATTCTTGGGTTAGTGAAGCAAATATTGAACGTTATTTTAACGAGTTTTGTTATCGGATTAATCGATCACAAAGTAAAGAATACATTTTCAATAATCTTATAAAAAGAATGGTGGAATCAAATCCAATTACACATAAACAATTAATAGGTGCTTAAATGATAACCTCAATTATTTTAATAAAGGGAACCAGTGCCTAACATTATGTAGGCGAATATGGCGGGTAAAGGCATCAAAGTTCG
>DYPB01000268.1 GCA_020720185.1 Flavobacterium psychrophilum
CGTTGTAGGCAATTTCCGAAAACTACACGCAAACAAAAAAAACAGGGTAAGCCGAAAACTGATTTAGAGTAGGCAAAAATTAATTTAAAAAAAATATGAAAAAAATTATCATCGCATTATTCTTATTAACTGCCATACCAACAACTCTAATGGCTCAAAAACATGCACCAAGACCTTATGTAAAGAAAGTTAAACATGGAGTTTATCCAGAAGGTTCTACACGATTACTTCGTCAATCAGATATGGAAGGATTAACAAGTTGGGATTTAAAAGTAATGCGAAATGAAATATTCGCTAGACATGGATATATTTTTAGAACACAAGAAATGATAGATTATTTTAGCCAAAAATCATGGTATACACCAAGATACGATGACGTTTCAAGTTTATTGTCATCAATTGAGAAAAAAAATGTTGAATTCATAAAAATATACGAATGAAAAAACTAATATTCTTTTTAACATTTATTCTTATAAGCAATCTATTAATTTCACAAAACAGCAAGGATATTGAAATCATTGAAAAGCCAATTTTATATAATAAAGAGAGAAAAAGATTAAGTGTTGAGTATTTAAAAGAAAGACATGGAATCATTCAAGAAAAACCAAGTATTATACCAAAAATAATAGTATTGCATTATACAGCAGGCGGAACAATCAAAACTAATTTTAATTATTTCAATAATATTCAAATTGAAAACGCAAGGAAAATTAATAAAGACCAAAGTTTATTAAATGTTTCTGCTCATTACTTAGTTGATAGAGACGGAACAATTTATCATCTTGTAGATGACAATTTACTTGCAAGACACACAATTGGTTTAAATTATTGTTCATTAGGTATTGAGAATATAGGAAGTAAAGAGGAACCTTTAACGAATAAACAGGTTATAGCAAATGCGAATTTAATTCGACATCTATGCAAAAAGCATAAAATAGAATATGTAATAGGTCATTCAGAATATACAAAATTTAGGAAGACCAATCTTTGGAAAGAAACTAATCCTAATTACATTACCTACAAAGAAGACCCTGGTAATAAATTTTTAATTGACGTGAGAAAATTAATTTCAGACTTAAATCTAAAAAGTAAGCCATAGTAAAATTTCAATAACAAATAAAAAAAAATAGAATGAAGTATTTAAAACTAATCCTAATATTTTCCATTACGCTAAATTCAGCCTTCGCACAAACAACGCCTAATTCTTATAGTAGAATATTAACTAAATTTGAAGAATGGAAAACTAAACAATATCAATTAGGAAAGTATGAAAGAGAAAAAAATTGTAATGCAGAATATGTGAGTAAAGACAATTACAAAGGTTCTAATGAAGGTATATCAGAAGATATTCAAATATTTTACACTGACCTAAATTCAGACAATATTATTGATGCAATAATTTGTTTCAACCCTTACTTATGTGATGGAGGAAATGCCTTAATGAATGCACAAGAGAGAATAATAATTGTCTCAAAAGGAAGCGATTATATTATTGATGATAAGACAATTAATATTATTGAAAAAGAACTAACATCAGGTTGGTTATTCGTTCGTGGTGCACATGGGGACATTACAGGTGAATTTCAAGACTACAATGAGAATGATGGAAGATGTTGTCCTAGTATCATAAAACCATTTTCAATTTCTTATAAGGATAAAAAAATTGAATATACTGGACAATAGAAAAACTGCCTACAACATTGGCTAAAAAGAAAGAAGGGCTTTGTGCAAGTGCTGAACATTTTTACTATCTTCATCTTTCGGAAGTAATTAAGCTGATGTGCTTTCTATCCCCTTCCTTCTTTTAGCCAAAAACCGTT
>DYPB01000074.1 GCA_020720185.1 Flavobacterium psychrophilum
GAGCGTGATTTTCAACTTGCGTGGCAGGTCTATCGGATCTGTATACTTTATTTCTTTACAGTTCCTTAGTTATGAAAAACTTAATTTTAAACGAACTTTGCTTAATAGACTGTCAGTCTATTTCTATTTCATCGAAACATTTTACTGTTTTTGGGTTCATTTTTTCAAATCGAATGTCTTTCAAAATATAGCTTTCTTTAATTAATTTTACGTTTTTTTTACTTCCGATATAATAAACTGCAATAATTTTATCATCTGGAATAATATTTTTTGAAGTGCAACCCGAAATTCTAATTTCATAGTTTTTGGGCACATCACTAATTTTCAAAACTTCAATAATACTATATTTTCGATTAACTTTATCGACCAATTTGCTCAAAACAACGATTGCTGTTGTGCCTTTTTTGAAAACTTCTAACTTCAAAAAATAGCAATCGACACAATCGGAAATGATACTTCCGCCTACATATTTAAAACTGTCGAGTTGAGGAATGTCTTTTTCGGTTAGAAATTTTTGACCAATAATGGTATTAAATTCTCCTGAAAATTTGCCTTGAGAAAATGAATTAAAAGCAAAAAAGAAGAAAAAAAATAGGGCTAAAAATTTGATATTCAATTTATTAATTTCCATCTCGTTCTCGTTTTTTTTGTCGTTGTGCTGCTGCTCGTTCTCGTGCTAATCTTTGCCGTTCTTCTCTATCTTGATGTTGTCTTTCTTTGTTTGCATCTCTTCGTTGTGGCCGGTCAGAATTTTCACTATTATCGGGCAATCTTGGTTGTTCTTTTTTACTTTCTTCAGAAGCATTCGATTCTTTTTTAGGATTTTCTTGTCTTTCCTTATTTGTTTTCTCTTTTTGTTTATTTCTACATTCAATATAAATTCTTGTTTTCTTCATTAACTTGCGCAGAAGTTTGCCCTTTTTTGTGCTTTGGTGGAGGACAGGGCGTACCTTTTTGCTGTGCAGAAATTGTAAATTGAAATGCAATTAGCATTATAATTAGAATTTTTATTTTCATTTTATTGTAATTTAATTATTCAACTTTAAATCTTTTGATTCTATTATCGCCGTCAAATCGGTGAATGGGTGTTCCCACTTTATCGACCAAAATTTTGGACTGACCATCTTTGATAATGGTGATTTTTACTTTATCAATATCCCAATTGTCAGCGCCTATTCCACCACCTCCGGTATGGTGTATTTCGACTTCTTTTATGTCATTTACATCCATATTTTGAGAATTTACTAAATTTTTTGTTACCATTTTTTCGGTAAAACCGCCTTGTGGTCTTCGGTTAAAAATGTTTGAGAATTGTATTTTTTGAGAATTACTTTTGAAAGTCAAAACTACATTACAATTATCGTTTCCACCACGCAAATCGTCGCCACCGGTGCCAATATTTATTTCTAATTTGGCATTTTGAGCAGGAACTCCGGTATTTACTGCAGGTGGTAATGCTGCAGATTTTAGGGTTAATACTCTTTTACAAAAGATACCTTCGGTTTCGTTGTTGTTGCTGTCGTAAGTAAAACGATACATTGGTTTGCCATATTCTTGGCTTACAAATTTTTCGTATTCAAATTTCATTTTTACACCATTGGCAACAATTGTTGCAACGGCACTCATCGTATCTAAATTCCAATTGTCTTTTTCACCTAATTCCCAAACATATCGAATGTTGTTTCGGTGTTTTCTGTACAAATGAATTTCCTTGATTTCTTCAATTGTAATATCTGCAGGCAACGGAATACTCACTCTTCGAATGGAATTGTTGGGCCAATTTTGATTTTTGTTGGCATCTATCAAGACAACATCGGCTTTATTCTGAACAATAATACGGATTTCGAGATTTTCTTGAAACGATTTAACTTCAAGATTGTCGCCACCCGTTTTGAAATCGATATCTATTTTATTGTCTGACTTTACAGCATTAGGATTGTTAATTATTGTATTTTCTCTTGGAAGATTTAATGGATTGACTTGCGAAATATTTATCGATGGAATCGCAAATAACGTAAAATAAACATCGGTCAAATTGTTAAAATTTCTGGGATTTACTCGCTCGTCTTTGTATTCAAACTTAATCATACTGCCCGGGCTATTGAGATTTTGTAAATCGCCCGAAAGATAAACTAGGTTATTATTATTCAATTCTGCCGAAATTCGTTGTGGTTTTATTGTTATTTTTCCATCGCCGGCATCAGCTATATAAAACGATTGAAACCTACTTTGAGTGCCTGTTTTTAATGGTTCGAGTAGTAAATCTTCGTTTATTTGTACGGCAGTTCCTGCTTCTCTAAAAGTTAAATATTTTCTATTCAAAAGCGATTGAATGTTATACAAACCCACTTGCCCACCAACGGGTTTTATGTCCCATATTTGACTGTTGCAATTGACTTTGTAGTCCGGACAAGCATCTTCGAGTAACGGAACATTGTACGAATTTGCTTGAATGGCACGTTGGTTCAATGCCAATTTAATAATGTATCGCCCTGGTGTAATTTGTGCAAAACCTAAGTTGAACACTAATACCATAATTATTGAATATGCTATTTTTTTCATTTTTTATAAAATTGGTTCTGATTTTCTAAATCGTACTATTTTAGTACTTGTGGCAGGACAAACACTAGTCCCATATTTTAAAGAATAGGTGATTTTGTAGTTGCCACCCAATGTCATTGGACGAAAGGAATCGGGCAAATGGAGTTGTGTTATTTCAAATATTCTTTGTCTATTGGTATCAACAAAAGAAGTCAAATTACTGATTGGAATAGTTACCGTAACATCATTGGCTCTATAAATCGTGATGCTTCCAACAAATTCGGGTTTGCATTTTGCTTTTCCTTTATGATGAAAATCGAAACGCAAATACAAACTAGAATTGGGTGCATTTTGTGGATCTTGGTAATAGAAATAGGGATATATTTCAAGATAAGAACATTTGCAAGCTAAGGTTTCGACCGGCGATGTTAATGTAGTATTTATTTTCTGTGCAAACGTATTGCTTGCAAATAATAAAACGGTAAAAAGGATTATTTTTTTCATTATATTTATTTTTTGTGGTTAACTATTTATTAAGCAATATATGCACTCTAAAACTTTGAGAAAATCCGCCTTGTGCCGTAATTGATGCTCCGTCCGGTGATCCAAATGCACCGTATGGTCCCAAAATAATTGCATTGCCCAATTGTGGTGTTCTCAAACCGTGAAAGGGATAATTAAATTCTAACGGAATGGTTTCTATAACAGGTCTTGCCATGTGAATGTTAGACGAATAGCCATCGCAGGTTGGACACGATTTGTGAGCACCCGCAATATTACTGGTAACAATCATTTTTACTCGACCTTGTAATACCGAATTTTTTCCCACAACAAAAGTTGCCATATCTTCGCCTGTTGTAGTGCTCGAAATAACGTTACTGCCCAAACTTGGAACAGGTTGGTCGTTGAAAACATAATTGGAAATGTTTTTTCTTGAATCGGCTTTATTAATCTTCATTGGTTGAAACGTATATGGGTTATCGCCTCTAAAAGCGGTTCCTGTGTTACACTTAAAATTTGTCATCACATCAGCTTCGGTTGGAGAATTTTCTTGAACTTGAATGGTAATTTTACCAAAAACTTTCTTGCAATCGTTGTCGTGAATTGCAGTCGAAATTCCATTAAAATATACTGAAAACACAGTGGCTTCATCACTACGAACACCACAAACTCCTTCGAGATTGATTTTGGCTTGGGACTCAGAATAAGCCATTTCATAAGGAAACTCAACATTGCAATATTTTAGATAAACAATTCGACCTGCCGGAACGGTCATTGAAACATTTTTTAATGGAAAAGAGGCTATTAGTTTACCATCTTTCAATCTAGGATTTTCTCGACGACCAGTAAAAGCTGGGAATTCATCTACTTGAATATCGGTTACCGAAACTCCTGTAATAGCTGTTACTACTACATTGGGATTGGTTCTGATTACATCTTTTATTTTTGTATTTAGCTTTTGAGCCATTGAAATTGTTGCAATTAGCAACATAACTAAAGTTGTGATTTTTGTTTTCAATTTATTAAATATTTTAAATTAAAGAACTGTGAAATAATAAACACATTTTGCACATTTTTTGCTTTTGCATTTTGCCACTAATTCCAATCGGTAATTACCCGGAGTAGTGAATTCTAAAACTTCGGTTTCAAAATTAAACGGATTCATTGTTCGAATAACAGTTGCGTCTTTGAAAAAAGTACCAGAAATGTTGGCTTTGCAGTCTTTTATAGTTTTGCTTGAGCAAAGATAACCACCGCTTACAAATTTTATTTTTTCATAGGTTTTTACCGTAAATTGATAGCCACACGAATATTTTTGCAACGGTTTATCGCCCACATAAAAACCGAATCCGTCCCAACCGCCACCCGTTTTTGGACTTCCACAACCGCATTGAGCAACTGCATTTAAAGAAAAAAGAATTGAGAATAGAATAAAGATTGTTTTGAAATTTTTCATTTTTTTAAGTTTCAAGAATTGTTAATTCATTTTTGATTATCGAATGCTGTAAATTAGATTTCCTGTTGCATCGATGTAAAAGCTATTGAAATAGGGTGTTGTAGTTGTAAATCCAAATAATACACGTCTTGATACAATACCTTGGTACAAAGCATCTGAAATTTGCTGTTTCGTTTTTTCGTCATTCAACATTTCTGTAATTTTATTCGAAGCTTCGTTGACTAATGGACCATTCATAGCCAAAGCAAATGGGTCGAGTGGTGTAATTAAAAAATTAAATCCGTCGTGTCCTGCATTGGCAGTTACAATTCCTGTAGCATTTCGGTATTTTATTCTTCCGTTTTCGGCATAGGGTTCCATTTCGATAGTAAAACTCAAATTATTAATGTGGAAATTTGGGTTTCCTGTTCCGCCACATATAAAATTGTCTACACAATTTGTTGCAATTTCAATATCATTACTTTCAAAACTTACATAAAAAGAAATTTTACCTGCTTTGGCATCAATTTGCACTTTATTGGTATTAATGTCTTTGAAATAAACGGTAAATGGTTCGTAACGCAGTGGTTTATAATCCATAACAGAATCCAATCCCATTAACGGAATACGAAGTCTTACATCATCTTTTTTATAAAACTGAAAACCATCACCGTGATTAATTCCAGCCGCATCGTAATTATTAAAATGAAAAGAAGCTGTTCGCATTCCTGCATTAATTATTGATTTCCAAACTGTGTACCGAATTGTTTTTACCTCAGGACTGTTGATTCCCGGTAAAACAGGTTTGGTTCTTGGGATTACTTTTTTTGCAACAGCAGGATTTAATATTTGTGCATTGGCATTGAGAAAAAAGAAAATAGAAAATAGAATAAAGATTGATTTTTTCATAATATTATAATTTTTATTTGAAATTTGGATTAACTATTTGATTTAATAAACTCTAAAAGCACTAAAATAAGTATCTTGTGCACTTCCGTGAATAGTTGCACTTGCACCACTTCCTTGATACATAAAAATAGTAACTACATCACCTGCATTTAATTTTAAATCGGCAGAAATATCGTAATCACCATAAATTACTGCTCCCATTTGTCTGTTCTCTTTTACACTTGAAAAATTTACATAAAGTGCCATTGCCGCATAACTTCCAGCAGGGAAAGTGTTATCAATTCTTACTTTTGAGTAAATGTGATAAAAACCTGTTGACGGAACTGTCCATTGACCAGTTGTTGGATTATAAGCATTAGCATCATCTGTAGTTTCTGAACCAAAATTTACTTTTGTAAAAACTCCATTCGGTATTGCTTGAGTAATGTTTGCATTTGCATTTAATCCTGTATTTGCATTTGCAGAAACAAGTGTTTGAAAAGAAGCATTTCCGCGTGCATCTGTTGTGTAAACTTTGCCAGCACCAGTACCAGTAGGCACATCTAAATTGAACGACGTAGATGCTTTTTGTGCATATTCTGCCATTGGCACAGATTTTATCGTACTAGTTCCAACAATAGTATAATTTGTACCACCTGTTGGATCCGTTTCTGTCGTTAAAGTATAATAATTATATCCTTCTGAATTATACCAATTGTTAGTTGAATAAATACCAGACAATACAGTTCCATTCCCAATTACAAAAGTTGCCAAGCCGTTTATATTTGTTGTTGGCGTTTGTCTTTCAGAATAGATAAGAGTAGGCAAATATGTTCCTGCACCTAAAACATATGTCCATTTAGTAATACTGATTTTAAAACCAACTAATGTATTAGAAACAAGAGCGTTACTACTATTTCGAACTACTGCTTGATAGGTAATTCCAGATGTTTGTGCAATAGAATTTTGAGAATAGAAAAAAGAGAAAAGAAAAATGACGAATAATTTTGTAATTGATTTCATATTATTTAGTTTTTAATGATTTTAAAAGTTTTGATTGTTTTGTTTTGATTTGTAACTTCTAAGAAATAGATTGATGAATTCAAATTCAACATATTTATTTGAGTTTCCGAATAGGTAATTTTTTCGTCGAAAATTTGTTTACCATTAACATCAAACAATTGGTAACTCAAATTCTCTGTTGAATAATCAGCAATTATTAAGGTTACATTATTGAAGGTTGGGTTTGGAAAAACAATCATCTCTAATGTAATAGTTGGAAAATCGTCATTGCCAAGAGTATAAATTTCAAACGGTTGCTGCACGCCTTGTGCAACCGAACCATTTGACCCACTTTCATACGAGTAAGCAATTTGCCCAATCGAATAGCTGACTTTTCCGCCGGTTCCTATTGCATCGCCACCAGTAGCAACTATTGTTAATTGCGAATGTACTTTTGGAATTAGAATACCAAAAAGTAAAAAAAGGGAAAGCAAAAATTTACGCTCGATGTGGCGTTTTTTTTTGATTTTGCGACTCGAGCTTAAAAGATGAATGGAAGAAATAATCTTTGATTTCATAATGAATTGTTTTTAAAAAGTTGAACAAGGCAAAGATGTATTGAAGCAAAATCATTCTTTATAAATATTGTAACAACGTTTGTAACAAATGTAACGAACTCAAAAAATCAATAGTTTTGAACAAAAAAAATGTCAAAGCTTTTGACTTTGACATTCAATAATTGAAAAGTGTATTATTTTTTTGTGTTCGATGATTCTGAGAATTCACTTGGCGTACGACCGAACATTTCTTTAAAACATTTAGAAAAATACGATACATCATTAAACCCTACCGCATAGGCAACTTCTGAAATATTTCCGGTTCCATTTTTGAGTAATTCGGTAGCTGCTTTTAATCTTTCGTTTCTCAAAAACTCAGTTGCAGTAACGCCCAACAAGGTTTTTAATTTTCGGTGCAATTGCATTCGACTCATCCCAACAGTTGTGGCAAAGTCTTCTGAGCTGAAATCGGCATTTGATAATTCTTTGTTTAAAACCGTTTGAAGTTTTTCGATAAATCTTTTTTCTACCGAGTTGATTACTATGTCAACCGGTCTTAAAACCAGCTCTTTGCTGTAGCGTTCTTGTAGTTTTTTTCGTTCAACAATTAATTGGTTTATTGTTGCTTTTACTATTTCGTTATTAAATGGTTTTGTTAAAAAAGCATCTGCAGTGCTTTTCAAACTTTCAAGATGGGCTTCATTTGATGATTTTGCGGTTAAAAGTACAATAGGAATAAACGAAGTTAATTCGTTATTTTTAATTTGTTTGGTAAATTCAAATCCATCCATTTTAGGCATCATTACATCGCTGATGATACAATCCGGAATTTCTTTTTTGGCAATTCTCAATGCTTCTTTACCATCCAAGGCTTCAAGGATTTGATAACTATCAATGAAAATATTCTTTATCGCATTTATAATATCCTGATTGTCATCCACTATCAACAAGATTGGAAGATCGATATTAAAATTATTATGATCCAAAACAAGTTGATTTGGTTTTTCCTTTGCTACTACAATTGCATTTACATTCGATTTTTCTAATGGCAATAAAACCGTAAAACTCAAGATGCCCTTTTCAACATTTACATCAATTTTCCCTTTGTACAACTCGACCAATTCTTTTACCAATGCCAATCCTATTCCTACACCAGGTTGGTTTTCTTTTTGCTGATAAAAGCGATCAAAAAGTTTAGGTAAATCTTCATTTTTCAATTCGGAACCCGAATTGGAAACCATTAAAACCAATTGATTATTTTCAACTTTTGAATCAAAGTTAATATTTTCATTTTCAGCTGTATATTTGATGGCATTAGAAAGCAAATTGGTCAATATCTTTTCGATCACATCTTTGTCAAAAAAATGATTTTCCGAATTTTTTTGAATGTTTGTTGAAAATTTTAGTTTATTTTTTTTTGCTTGAAATATGTATGCTTCCATAATTGAATGTAAGAAAGTGGTAATATTTCCTTCTTTTAAAATGAGTTGTAAATGCCCATTGTCTAATTTTGAAAGTTCCAAAAGCTGTTCGACCAACTCTAACATTCTATCGGCATTTTTATCGATTAAATCCAATTTCTTTTTCTGGTTATCATTGGAAATATTGGCTAGTAAACTTTGTATAGGACTTTTTATTAAGGTTAAAGGTGTTCTAAATTCATGTGAAATATTGGCAAAGAATCGCGATTTTAGATCATTTAATTCATTTAATTTTTGTGCCGTTTTGATTTTGTTACGGTAGCTGTAGAACAAACTTCCTCCAAGAATAACTAATAAACCTAGCAAACCAATGTAAATGTATTTTTGTTTTTTAGCTAATTCATTTTGTGTTGACAAAAGTTTAATTTGTTGTTCTTTTTCTTTGGTTTGAAACTTCGTTTCTAGTTCAACGATTTCATTATTCAAATTATCCTTATCAATTTTATCTCGTATTTCAATATATTCCTCATAGGTTTTTACCAATTCTATGTTATTGTTTGATTCTTTATATACATCTATCAGCGATAAGTAAATATCAATATTTTTACGATCATATTTGCTTTCAAACATGGTTAAAGCTCTTTTATAAAAAGAGATTGCTTTGCCATAGTCTTTCTTCAAAAAATACAAATCACCCATATAACCTACTGCTTTGGATTGAAGTTTAAGGTCATTTTCTCTAAATGCAATGTCATAATATTCATTGTAATCCTTTTCAGCATCATTGAGTCTCATCATTTTTGTATATAAAAACCCTCTGACAATTAAAGCATAAGAATAGGCAACACCATTCGTTCTTTTTTGAAAATCTAATGCTTCGTTTATTAATGGTAATGCTTTATCATACTCCTCTTGGTTGGTATATAATTGAGCTAGTCCAATGTTTATTTCTTGTAAGCCTACATGATCATTTACTTGAATATACATTTTTTTTGATTTCAAATAGTATTCAAGTGTTTTCTCATAGCCAAAAGGTTTTCTTACAGCATAACCCAGATAATTATAGTTTTTAGCACGAAATGATGAAATTCTCAAAGAATCACTTTTAGAACATACTGAATCGGCTTTTAAATAATATTTATAAGATTTATCATAATCAAATTCGTAAAAAGCATAGTTGCCAAGCACCATGTATTCCTTTGAAATGGCATATTGATCTTGAATTTCAATAGCCAATTCCAACGCTTTTGTAGTATAGAAATAGGCAGAATCATTTTTTGAGTTGTCATAATATAACCTTGCTGTTTCATTAAAAACCTTCCATAATATTTTTTTATCCTTTGCAAACTCTTTTTTAAGTTTGTATAATTCGGACAGCGTGAGTTCCAAATTTTTATTTTTTCCAATAAAAAAAACATTCTCTAATTTACTTCTGTAAATGATATCTTTGTTTTTTGATATAATTGCATTTTCAATGGCTAAATCAATGTATTTTTTGGATAGGTTTTTATCCTTGTTCAGATAGATTATTTTAAGATAATTTTCACATTTGACTTCCGAAGACTTTGTGTTGTGAATTACTTGTTTCAGCGAATCTATTTTTTTTTCAGTTTGTGCAAATGAAAAACAATAAACAAAAAACATGAGAAGTAGTATCGTTTCTTTCATAATTTTTAGAATTGAAAAGCGAATATATACAAATTTTGCGAATCTTATTATTTTTCACACTAAAATTAATTAGGGTATGCTAAAAAAACGAAAGAATATTTTTTGGATATGCAAATTTACAGGTCGCTCCTACGGAGCTTTTATATACTTAGGAACTGTAAAGAAATAACCTTTCCATTTTGTGTCCCACGCCCAATGCGTGGTCTTCGTTTCACTACGACTTTTAACTGCGGTGGTTTCGGTACAATTTT
>DYPB01000075.1 GCA_020720185.1 Flavobacterium psychrophilum
TTAACCTTTTTTCTTCTTTTTATCTCTTGTTTTTAAAATATTTCTATTTACCGAACTTGATATTTTTTTCTTTGTTTTCGATGGTCCACCAAGGTTTACTTTTTTATTCTTTTTAGATTTTTCATGAAACGCTCCATCGCCATCTAATTTTACTTTTTTTAGCAAAAACTTCACTACTTGCTTCTCTTTTTCAGGACCAATTAAAATATTAGAAACTGCAACTTCTTTTGGTTTTTCAAGAATTTCAATTTCTTTTTCCATTAAAATTTCAATGGCAATTTTCATCTCTTCCTCTCGTGTAGTTATAAAACTTATTGCAATTCCAGTAGCATCAGCTCTTCCTGTTCGACCGATTCGGTGCATATATTGTTCGGGCAATTCAGGCATTTCAAAATTAATAACATGAGTAATGTTTGATATATCCAAACCCCTTGCCATAATATCGGTGGTAATTAATCCACGCAAATTTCCTTCCTGAAAACTTGCCATTGTGTTTAATCTATAATTTTGTGATTTATTAGAATGAATTACTCCAAATTGTTCTGAAAAATCTTCGTCAATCTTATCAAAAAGCATATCGGCAATTTTTTTATTATTCACAAAAATCAAAACCCTACTCATTTCATTATCAGTGGATAATAAATGTTTAAGCAAATTTATTTTTGTATTAAAATTTGAAATAGGATAACATAATTGTTCAATTTGTTCCAACGGCGTTCCTGATGCAGCAAGTGTTACTTCTTCTGGAAAATCAAAATAATCATTCAAAAGGGCATCGACATCATCTGTCATTGTTGCCGAAAATAGTATGTTTTGTCGTTTTCTCTTCAACATAGCAAAAATCGAAGTTAATTGAACCCGAAAACCTAAATTCAGCATTTCATCAAATTCATCTATAACAAGTTTTTGAGTTTCGTCAAATTGCAAATAACCGTCAAGTGCCAAATCCATTACCCTTCCTGGTGTTCCTACCAAAACATCAATTCCTTCAAAAACTGCTTTTTTTTGTGTATTGATATTTACGCCTCCATAAATTCCAAGTGTACGAACAGACATATATTTGGTCAATTTTTCAACTTCATCGACAACCTGCACTACAAGTTCACGAGTGGGAACAAGTATTACAATTTTTGGTGTTTGGGTGGGTGTAAAATTATATAATTTGAGTAATGGCAATAGATAAGCAAGTGTCTTTCCTGTTCCTGTTTGTGCAATTCCTATCATATCTCGACCAGACATAATCACAGAAAATGATTTTTCCTGTATTGGAGTTGGAGTTGTAAAACCCAATTCATTTATGGCCTTCTGTACTGATTTTGGTAAATTAAACTGCTCAAAATTACTCATAGTATTATATTTTATGGCAAAGATAGTCAATTTCAAATTAGTAAAACTACATTGTAAATGCTCATTATTTTTCTATTTTTGCAAAATGCAATTCATCAATCTTCATACTCATAAATTCACAAAAAATCCAGCAATTTTAGAAATTGTAAATCAATATCCGAATGAATTTGATGTTACAATTCCGCAATTTTCTATCGGAATTCATCCTTGGTATATTATTGAAAATCAGATTGAAAACTACTTGAATTTTATAGAGATAACATTACAAAATCCAAATTGTTTGGCACTTGGCGAGTGTGGATTAGATAAACGCATCGAAATTTCGATGGAAATTCAAACCCAAGTTTTTGAAAAACAATTATTGTTAACAAATAAATATCAGAAACCTGTAATTATTCATTGTGTGGCTGCTTTTTCAGAAATAATTTTGATAAAAAAGAAACTAAATATTAATGTTCCGATGATAATTCACGGGTTTTCAAAAAATTGGCAAACCGCAAAACAACTTATTGAAAATGGTTTTTACATTTCTTTTGGCAAATATTTATTGCTGAATGAAAATTTAAAATCAGTTTTTGTACAAATTCCAAACGACAGAATATTTTTGGAAACAGATACAATTAATGAAACAATACACGATGTTTATAAAAAAGCATCGGAATATAAAAACATAGAAATGAAAGAGTTACAAGAAATTGTTGCTCAAAATTTTAAATCAGTTTTTAAAATTAATAACGAATATTGAAATGAAAAAATGGCAAGAACGAGCAGAACTTTTATTTAAAAAAGATGGCTTGGAAAGATTACAAAATGCAAATGTTTTGGTTGTTGGATTAGGCGGTGTTGGATCATTTGCTGCCGAATTTTTAGCTCGTGCGGGTGTTGGAAAATTAACAATTATTGATGGAGATGTTGTTGATATTACAAATATTAACAGACAGTTACCTGCATTACATTCGACTATTGGAGAACCAAAAGTAAAAATTGTAGGCAATCGATTGATGGATATAAATCCAAATTTAGATTTGACTCAAATTCAAGAATTTTTATCGCCAGAGAGAGCTTTTGAAATTGTTTCCCCAAATTTTGATTATATTGTTGATTGTATTGATAGTGTTACACCAAAATTAAATTTAATTTTTGCAGCAAAACGAAAACGAGTAAAAATTATATCAAGTATGGGAGCGGGTGGCAAAATGGAAGCCTCAAAAGTGAAAGTAGCTTGTATTTCGAACGCTGTAAATTGTTTGTTAGCAAAAGCAATAAGAAAACGATTGAGAATGGAAAAAATTGATAAACTAAAAGTTGTTTTTTCATCAGAAATTCAAGATGAAAGTAGTTTAAAACTAACTGACGGTGATAATTATAAGAAATCATTTTACGGCACAAACAGTTATATGCCAGGACTATTTGGACTTTTTGCTGCCGAAACGGTTATTAGATATTTAATCACAGATAAAAAAAAGAACAATTAATATTGTTCTTTCTCGTTTGGAAAATCAATGCTTTTTACATCGGTTACATATTTGCCAATTGCCGATGTCATATCATCGTATAAATTCATATAACGGCGTAAAAACCTTGGGCTAAATTCGTTATTCATACCCAGCATATCGTGTATTACAAGCACTTGACCATCAACACCGCCACCAGCACCAATACCTATTACTGGAATTGAAATACTTTGTGCTACTTTTGTTGCTAAATTAGCGGGTATTTTTTCTAAAACTAATGCAAAACAGCCTAATTGTTCTAATAATTTTGCGTCTTTTAATAATTTTTCTGCCTCAAGTTCTTCTTTAGCTCTAACGGTGTAACTGCCAAATTTATAAATAGATTGAGGGGTTAATCCTAAATGACCCATAACAGGAATACCAGCATTTAATATTTTTTTAATACTTTCTTTAATTTCGCTACCGCCTTCCATTTTAACGGCATGACCACCACTTTCTTTCATAATTCGGATTGATGAACGAAGGGCTTCTTTTGAATCGGATTGATAGGTACCAAATGGCAAATCAACTACTACTAATGCTCTCTCACAAGCTCGAACTACTCCTGATGCGTGATAAATCATTTGATCGAGTGTAATTGGTAAAGTTGTTTCGTGTCCTGCCATAACATTTGAAGCAGAATCGCCTACTAAAATAATATCAACTCCAGACGAATCAACAATTTTTGCCATCGTAAAATCATAAGCAGTAAGCATAGAAATTTTCTCGCCATTGGCTTTCATTTCTATTAATGATTTGGTGGTTATGCGTTTGTAATCTTTTTTTGCAACTGACATTTGATTTTATATTTAGGTTGTAAAATTACTTTTTTTTATTAAAATAACAAGAAAATAACGAAATTCGAGAACAGGGCAGATTCAACTAACAATCTGCCATATTAACCGCAATTGCCAGTCCACCTTCTGATGTTTCTTTATATTTTGAGTTCATATCATTGGCGGTTTTCCACATAGTTTCAATAACTTTATCTAACGGAACTTTGGCATTTTTTGCATCGGTTTCTAATGCTAATTCTGCGGCATGAATCGCTTTCATTGCTCCCATGGTGTTCCGTTCTATACACGGAATTTGAACCAAACCACCTATGGGGTCGCAGGTTAATCCTAAATGATGTTCCATAGCAATCTCGGCCGCCATCAATACCTGTTCTGGGCTACCACCCATTACCTCGCATAATGCAGCAGCTGCCATAGCACTCGATACGCCAATCTCTGCCTGACAACCACCCATTGCTGCCGAAATTGTCGAGCCTTTTTTGAAAATGCTACCAATTTCGCCCGCAACCATCAAAAATTGTTTAATCTCCGATCCTCCTGCCTGATGATTTTCTATTGTTAAATAATACATCAAAACCGCAGGGATAACACCTGCGGAACCATTGGTAGGGGCAGTAACCACACGCCCTAATGAGGCATTAACCTCATTTACGGCTAATGCAAAACAGGATACCCATTTTAATATCTGTCTGAATTTTACCTCCGTTTTTCTAATCTCTAACAACCATTCGTTTGGAGTGCTATAATTTGAAAGTCCAATAAGATTTTGGTGCATATCAAACGCTCGTCGGCGAACATTTAATCTGCCTGGTAAAATCCCTTCGGTATGACAGCCAATATACATACACTCGAGCATTGTTGTCCAAATTCGCATCAACTCTTGGTCAATTTCGGATTCGGTTCGCATTGATTTTTCGTTTTCTAAAACAATTTCTGAAACCGATTTTTGATGTTTAATGGTATAGTTCAGTAATTCTTCCGCATTCTGAATAGGGTAGGGGAAATGCCTTTTTATCTCGGCTTTTTTGGTGGCATTTATTCGCTCTTCTTTAACTACAAATCCGCCACCGATGGAATAATAGGTCGAAGAATATTCGGTAGTATCCAATAAACTTGCTGTAAATTTTAATCCGTTGGAATGAAATGGGAGGAAGTTTTTATTAAAAACAATGTCGTTCTCTGAAAAAAAGGGCATCATAATTTGATTGCCAAATTTAATAATCTTCTCTACCTTAATAGTATTAATTATCAAATCAATACTGTCAACAGCAATAGTTTCAGGGTCTTGACCAGAAAGTCCAAGCATAATTGCCAAATCAGTAGCGTGTCCTTTGCCCGTTAAGGATAATGAACCATATAAATTTACTTTAATAGTTTTTATAAATTCAAATTTGTTATTGGATTTTAATTCCCCAATAAACCTTTCGGCAGCACGCCAAGGTCCAAGCGTATGCGAGCTAGACGGACCTACACCAATTTTTAGCATATCAAAAACCGAGATACATTCTTCCATTTTATATCTATTTTGTACTGTAAATGTAATATTTAAGGTGGGTTCTATAAATTAGTTTTTTGTAAATTTATTTTTCGCACTATTTTATAGACATAAAAGGCATGTTCTTTTTTTTGATTATTTATTTCTTCTATTAATAGGAATCCAAACTATTGTTTTCTTTTAAAAGTTTTTTGTTGTTCTTTTTTTAGTATCACTTTTTTTTGGTAATTATAATTTAAAAATACCTCCAAATGCAATCACCTTTTCTATAAAAATAAAATTTTGTGAGGCTCTGTCAGCGGTATCGTGAGTAGTTCTAATATTAGGCATATTAATATAACCAGTTTTCAATTCGGTTTGAATAAAGAAGTATTTATAAAATGTAAAATTTAATCCTGCTTTTGCCGAAAACCCATAACCTGCAACATTAAAATTATCGTGTCTTTCTCTTTCAAAAAGCATCGTATTGGTTTTTGGATATAATAGTCCAGCACCAATTCCTTCTGTAATATTTAATTGAAATTTGTCAGTATTTGGCAAACCCAACCATTTTGACAAATCATCAACTCGAGCAATTTCTGCATTTACATAATTTAAACCGTCAGTATGCTCAAAAGTTAAAAACTTACTGTCTGATAAATTGACCATTCCATTATTTACTTGTACTCCATCGTAAACCGATGGATATTTCCCAGAAATAGCAACGCTTTGATCCTGAACCATTACATATTTCATATGATCTACCCCAATTGATACATTATAATGATCATTTAGGTAGTATCCAATTCTGAAATTCGTTTGCGGAATAGTCATTCTACCTGGGTTTATATAATCAATATGCCATCCTTTGGGTTTATCTACCGCCTCAACATTGTGAAGGGTAAAGTCATAACCGTTACCCCAAAATCTAATATCGGACTTCGTATAACCATCACGATTACCACCCCAATAAAAAAAAACTTTTCCTTTACTGTGTGCCGTATATTTGTTTGATGTTGTTTTTGCATCTTGTGCAAAAATCATTAAATTACTAAATAGTAAAATTATTACAATTATCTTTTTCATTTTTTGTTTATTATTTTGTTTATTATTTTTAAAATTGATTTATTGTTTTCCGAATAGCTACTAATTTTGTCATTAACCCTTCAAATAAATCCAAATGCAACATATTTGCACCATCCGATTTGGCATTGGCAGGGTCAAAATGGGTTTCTATAAAAATTCCATCAACACCAACTGCAATTCCTGCTTTTGCAACGGTTTCAATCATATCTGGTCTACCTCCTGTAACCCCAACTACTTGATTAGGTTGTTGTAACGAATGAGTTATGTCTAAAACAGTGGTTCCATATTGTTGCATGGTTGGAATTCCTCTAAAATCTACAATCATATCCTGATAACCAAACATCGTTCCTCTATCAGTAATCATAACATTTTGATTGTTGCAGTCTAATATTTTCTGAACGGCATGTTTCATGCTCTCAGGACTCATAAATTGTCCTTTTTTCAAATTGATAACCTTTCCAGTATTTGCTGCAGCAACCAATAAATCGGTTTGCCGAACCAAGAAAGCAGGAATTTGCAAAACATCCACAAATGGTGCGGCCATTATTGCATCCTCATTGGTATGAATATCGGTAACTGTTGGAACATCAAATGTTTCAGATACTTTTCTTAAAATTTTTAGTGCTTTTTCATCTCCTATTCCAGAAAAACTATCTATTCTGGATCGATTTGCTTTTTTGAACGATCCTTTAAAAATATAAGGAATCTGTAATTTATCAGTTATACTGGTTAATTTTTCGGCAATTCGCATTGCCATTTCTTCTCCCTCAATAGCACACGGACCAGCCAAGAGAAAGAAGTTTCCACTCTCGGTGTGTTTAATTTTGGGTATGTTGTTTATATTCATTTGTTATTAGTTGTTTAAATATTTAAAACAATTCCTGTTTTTTGAATTTCATATGCGAAAGGATTGTTTGTTGTAAAATCTTTTTCATTTATTGGGTATGGTTCTATTCGTAAATCAATTTTCCGTCTTAATTTCATTAATAAGATTTGATTGGTATAAAAATCATTTTCATTTTCAAATACAACAGCAATATCAATATCACTATCTTCATTTGGATTTCCATTTACATAAGAACCAAATAGATACGATTTTTTCAAACCCATTTCTTTTGGAATTTGTTTGATGTATTGTTCAGCGGTTTTTATAATTGTTTGATTAACCATAATTGCCTGTTTTTAATTTTTAAATTTAACTTCTTACTACCTCGCCGTTAACTTTTAATTTAATAATTTCTACACCTTCGAGACCGTCATTATCAACCACTTTTACAGCAATTTGATGCAAACCTGCTTTAAATTTAAAAGTTTGTTTGCCATCTTTATCAAATAAAACTTCGGGGTTAAATTTATCTTGCTTATAATTAAAATCCCACATAAAAAATTCTATTCCTGCATCACTTTCACCTTTGGCAATAAATTCAATTTCTCTTAATGTTTTATCGTTTGCCCCTTTATCAATTATTTCTACTATAATTTTTGGCTTTTTAGCAATTGGAATAATTTCTTCAACAGTAACTAATTTTATAATTACATTTTCTTCGTTTTTTAATCGTGCTACTTCTTGAACGGCACCTTTACCAAACGAAAAAGCAATTATAAACCCAACTTCTTTGCCTGCTGCCTTATTTTTTTCGTACAAGTTTTTATCATTTCGTTCGCAAGCCGATTTAAAATTATCAATAACATTTCGACCTATTCCATCACTTCTTTTAACTTGAATTGGTTGATTTTCTCTTGTTTTTCCGTCAAGCCCTAAATCGCCTCGTTGTTTGATGTTATTGATACCGCCAAATTGTGTAACTATAAAAATTTCAAATTCAAAAGCATCTTTAAACCTCAAAGTATCATAATCATATTTATGCAGTTGTGTTACAAATGGATTATTATCAGAATTTGAAAATAAATCTTGCTGATTATTCATTCGTGCTTCGGTAACTTTAATGGCTGCTACACTTTGGTCAATTCCAATCCATCTTCTATTAAGCTTGTCAGCAACGGCAACTGTAGTGCCACCGCCAACAAAGGGGTCTAACACTATATCGCCTTCGTTAGAAGCTGTAAAAATTAATCTATATAATAATTGCTCTGGCTTTTGGGTCGGATAACCAATTCTCTCGTCGGCTTGTGAGTTTAAAACAGCTATTTCTAAAACATCAGGTGGTGCAACTTTTAACTCATCTGTTTCTCTTAAAACAATTTTAGAATTGGCTTTTGGTTTACAGTTTTTTTTAAATTTTTCTTTATTATATACTATATACTGCGTTGTTTTATTTCCTTTTGAATCAGAAATTACATTTTGATCCCATCCTTTATCAAATTTCTTTTTTTGTGAAAGTGATGGTTCAGAACCGTTTTTATTAAAAGTTTTACATATTTTCGTGTTTTTCGCATACCAAAAAACGGTATCATGCATATTTTGAAATGTATTTGATACATTTGTCCATCGTTTGTAATACCAAATTATTTCATTCTTAAAATTTTTATCTCCAAAAACTTTATTTAAAATATAAACTTTAATTTCAGCATTCGCATGCCAATCACAATGTAAAAAAATACTGCCTGTAGGTTTCAAAATGCGGTGCATTTCAATAACTCGTTCTTTTAGCCAAGAAATATAATGGTCAATCCCACCAGAAAATCTATCTTCAAATGATCGCACTTCGCCTTTATCTCCCCAAATAACTTCGTAGTTTCGGTTTGAGAAAAATGGCGGGTCAAGATAAATTAAATCAACCGTTTCCGAGTCGATGTTTTTTAAAATTTCGAGGTTGTCGCCAAGTATGAGTTTGTTAATTTCGTGCATTTTATTTGTTAAATATGATTGCATTCACAGCATTGAAAAACATAAAAGCCAATAGGGCGTAGTAAAAGTTTTTCATAAATAATTGTTTTAGTATTTGATGATTTAATGATTGTATTTATTATTGTTTTTACACCCAGTTTGTCATTTCGACGAAGGAGAAATCCCATTTATATATTATTTTTTAGTTTCTAATGCGATTTCTCCTTCGTCGAAATAACAAACTATATGGTTTTTCTATCTTGATTTTCTACTGGGATTTGCCTATCCAGTTCTCCAATAACTAAAGCTTTATTCGCAGAAATGTAAACTTTGTTTTGAAACTTTTCGTTCAAAAACTCAAAATTGTCATTAAATTCTTTTATCAGCTCGAGTTTTTTAGTTCGATTCCATTTTTTAATTTCTTTCTCTCGTGCAATTGCTAATTGAATCCAAGAAAATTTTTCGTAATAAACTAAAAACTCAATATTATATTTTGATGCAAATGTGTTAGCATTATTTATAATGTTTTGATGATGTTCTTCCAATCGTCTTGGCAAGTTACTCGTTACACCAATATAAAAGGTGTTTCTGTGTTTATTTGTAATGATATAAATATAATGAGTTTGATGTCCTTCGTTGTATTCTATCATTTTACTTGATTTTCTAATACATTTTTTCCTTTGTTTAAATGACAAACTCGTGTTAATATTTTTTAATTTATTTTTTTATTGTAAACCCCATTGGCACCATCAAAACTCCTTTTTCATATTTATTCAAATAGATAACAATTGGTTTTAATAATCCGTCGTAAGTTATCTCATAAGTATCTAAAAATCCCCCACCTGTATTTACATTTTTTGAAGGAAAAGGGCAACAAATACCAACCCTTTTATATTGAATAACCTCTCCATTTGGTCCTGCAAGTGCGTCTAAAAATAATTTTTGAGTCACTTCGTCCCAAACGCTACTTTTGTAAAAAACATTTATGGGATAATCCTTATCATATCCATATTTTGGGTCGGTTGAAATGCTATTTATTACAAATCTCCTCTCATTGGAAACCTTTGGAATTGGGGCATTAGCATCAACATTCTTTAAAGTCGATTTTGTACTAACACAACTAAAAAAAAGAGGATAAAAAACTAATAAATAAATAACCTTTTGTCTAAACATTTTATAATATAATTTATTGGTAACAAAAGTAA
>DYPB01000076.1 GCA_020720185.1 Flavobacterium psychrophilum
GTTGGAATAATTCCGTCATGGGCGTTTCATCTGTTTATTCAATTTTTCTATTTAATTAAAACTTCTTGGCGAAAGGAAAGTAGTTTTTGCTGTTTCTAACAGGTTTTTTCCGTCGTAAACTCCAATTTTTAATTTTATATTATCGCCTTCTAATTTGTATTTATTTATCTCTATAAATAATGTTCCTTCGGATAAACCTTGTTTAATTACTTTAAAATTTTTATTTCCAACCAATTTAATTGTTCCTGAATGAGATAATATTTCAAAATGTATATTGTTATAATCTTTTACTGTTTTATTTACAATTTTATAGGTATAAATATTACTTATTTTATCTCCTTTGTGCTGAAATAATTGACCTGGTAGTCTTAAAATAGTAGTTTCTATATCATTTCTTAAAAATAACAATCCTATAAAAAGGGTAATTAAAATACCTAAAACAACCGTATAACCTTTCATTCTTGTTGTAAACTTAAAAGGCTCGTTTTTTTCAATTTCATCTTCAGATGCGTATCGAATTAATCCTTTTGGTAAACCAACATTTGTCATTATTGTATCACATTCATCAATACAAGCAGTACAATTTGTACATTCTAATTGCGTTCCGTTTCTAATATCAATACCTGTAGGACAGACATTTACGCATTGATGACAGTCAATACAATCTCCTTTACCTGTTGTGGATCTATCTTCATTTTTATTGAATTTGGCTCTGCCTTTTTCTTTTTCTCCTCTCACAAAATCATAGGCAACATTTATAGATTTGTTGTCTAACAATACGCCTTGCAATCTGCCGTAAGGACAAGCGATGATACAAACTTGTTCTCTAAACCATGCGAAAATAAAATAAAAAACTCCAGTGAAAATTAAGAGTGCAATAAAATTGCTTAAATGATTTAAAGGACCTTCTTGAATCATTAAATACAATTTATCGCTACCAATAATATAGGCTAAAAATACATTGGCAATTCCAAAAGAAACAACAAAAAATATGAACCATTTGGTTAATCTTTTTCTTATTTTTTCAGCATTCCATTCTTGTTTTTGTAGTCTCATCTGAGCACCACGATCACCTTCTATCCAAAATTCTATTCGTCTAAAAACCATTTCAAGGAAAATGGTTTGCGGACATATCCAACCACAGAATAATCGACCATAAATTACTGTAAATAGTATCACAAATACCACACCGATAATCATTGCCAATACAAATAGATAGAAATCTTGTGGCCAAAATGGAAAGCCAAGTATATTAAAACGCCTTTCTAAGACATTAAACATCATAAATTGATTGCCATTTACTTTAATAAATGGATTAGCAATTAATGTAATTAATAGAAAATAGCTTACCCATTTTCTGTATTCATAAAATTTACCTTTTGGTTGTTTGGGAAAGAGAAATTTTCTGTTTCCTGATTCGTCAATCGTTCCTATGGAGTCCCTAAAACTCTCTTCTTCAAATGATTCTGACATTTTTTGATATTTAGGCTTTTAGTAACATTGCCAACCTCAAGTTTTGAGATTGGCAATGTCTAAAAAAAATTATTTTACTTTTGTAGTATCAGCTACTGGTGCAGTTTTTGCTCCATCTTCTACCCAGATTTCTCCGTCTGGTGCTTTTGCATCTTTAGGATTAGTGCCTTTTAATGACAGTACATAACTGGCTACTTTTTGCATTTGTTTTGGTTTTAATGTTCCTTTCCAAGAAATCATTCCTTTTCCATCTCTACCTCCATTAACAAGGGTGTGGAAAACATTTTTAATACCTCCTCCTAAAATCCATCGATCGTCGGTTAGATTTGGTCCAATAGCTCCTCCTCCATCGGCTCTATGACAAGCGGCACAATTTGCGGTAAATATTTCCTTTCCTTCAGCTAATGATGGTGGGTCTGTTAATAAAACTACGGTTTTTTCATCCATTAAATCAGGAGCGGTTTTTTGATATTCTGCAATATCAAATTTGGCTTGAATCATTTCTTTTTTAAGTTCCATTTCTTGATTATCGCCACCCATTATTTCAAATCGAACTAAATATACAACGGCAAAAACAATACAGCTATAGAAAAGATATACCCACCATGGTGGTAAATTATTATCTAATTCTTTTATACCATCGTAATCATGATGTAGTAAGATTGACTCGTTTTCGATTGGTTCAGATTTAGTTAATGCTTTCATTAATTTTTTGTACCAGTCACTCTCTCTTAAACTTGTATTGGCTTTTAGATCGGCAATTTTCTTTTGCTCTTCTGTCATTATTTGATACAATACATTATTAACAGCTGCTATAAGAATTTCCATCGCAATTATCAAAAATAAGATTACGAATAGAAATAGTAACACTGCTGGGTATTTTATGAATGCTGGTTTGTCTCCAGAGTCGATAAAGTATTCTACCAAACCAAAAATGGTGAAGAAAATTAGGGGAACTCTTATATATGCTGGAAGTAATTTTTTCATTTCTACTTTTTTTTAAAATTAATCGTTTAAAGGCATTTGACTCAATTCCTGAATTTTTTCTTTCTTATAGGAATAAACCCATACTGCTAATCCTAAAAAGAATGAGAAAAATATTAACATTGCTGTTATTGGATACATTGCAACTCCTGCAATAGTTTCCATACTGTGTTTTATTTGTTCAAACATCTTATTATTGCTTTGATTTATCTTTTACTTTAATATCTGTTCCTAATCTTTGGATGTAGGCAATCATTGCTACAATTTCTCTATCTGCCATTGGAATGAATTTTTCTCCATTCGCAGCCGCTTTTTTCTTACTTTCTTCATAACTTTTTACGAAATCTGGGTCAGAATGTAAGTTTTTCTCTATTTGATTGGATTGAAAATGAATTGATTTTTGAGCATTTGCAATTTCATAATCTGTATATGGAACGCCTAATTCTCTCATTGTTTTCATTTTTTTCTCTATTAATGAGATATCCATTGGTTCATTGTCAAATAACCATTTGTAACTTGGCATTATTGATCCTGGCGAGATGCTTTGTGGGCTCCAGAAGTGGTTAAAATGCCAATTATCGTTGTATTTACCGCCACATCTTAATAAATCTGGACCTGTTCTTTTTGATCCCCAAAGGAATGGATGATCGTAAACAAATTCTCCTGCTTTTGATTGTGGTCCGTATCGTTCTACTTCACTACGGAATGGTCTTACTTGTTGAGAGTGGCAGTTTACACAACCTTCTCTGATGTATAAATCTCTTCCTTCTAATTCAAGTGGTGTGTATGGTTTTACGCTTGCTATAGTTGGTATATTGGATTTAACCATTATTGTTGGTACAATTTGAATAATTCCTCCGATTAAAATTGCAATTGTTGCTAAAATTGTTAATTGAATTGGTTTTCTTTCTAACCAAGGGTGGAATTTTTCTCCTTTTACTCTTCCTGCGCTAAGTCTTTCTAATGCTGGTGCTTCTGCTAATTCATCTTCAATATTTGCATTTGCTTTTACTGTTCTGATGATATTATATACTAATACAAGCATTCCTATTAAATATAATGTTCCTCCAGTTGCACGCATGGCATACATTGGCATAATTTCTTTCACTGTTTCAAGGAAGTTTCCGTAAGTTAATGAACCGTCAGGATTGAATTGTTTCCACATTGAGGCTTGTACAAAACCTGCAACATACATTGGTAGTGTATATAAGATAATTCCTAAAGTTCCTATCCAAAAGTGAAAGTTCGCTAATTTTGTAGAATATAAAGTTCCTTTTGTCATTCGAGGTATTAACCAATAAATCATACCAAATGCCATAAATCCGTTCCAAGCTAAGGCTCCAACATGTACATGGGCAACGATCCAATCAGTAAAGTGTGCAATAGCATTTACATTTTTTAGTGATAACATTGGCCCTTCAAAAGTTGCCATTCCATAACCTGTAATGGCTACTACAAAGAATTTTAATATTGGATCAACTCGAACTTTATCCCAAACACCTCTTAGGGTAAGTAATCCATTGATCATACCTCCCCAAGATGGTGCAATAAGCATAATTGAAAAAACTACTCCTAAATTTTGTGCCCAAGTGGGTAAGGCAGAGTATAATAAATGGTGTGGTCCTGCCCAGATATAAATAAAGATTAAAGACCAAAAGTGTACAATTGATAGTCTGTAAGAATAAACAGGTCTGTTAGCTGCTTTTGGTACAAAATAATACATTAATCCCAAATATGGTGTGGTTAAGAAGAATGCTACGGCATTGTGTCCGTACCACCATTGCACTAATGCGTCTTGAACTCCTGCATAAACAGTATAACTTTTCATAGAATTTATTGCTATTGGCAATTCTAAATTATTAAAAATATGCAATACTGCAACA
Source organism: Flavobacterium psychrophilum (assembly GCA_020720185.1). Classification (GTDB taxonomy): domain Bacteria; phylum Bacteroidota; class Bacteroidia; order Flavobacteriales; family Flavobacteriaceae; genus Flavobacterium; species Flavobacterium psychrophilum_O. Next base: position 4,341 of record DYPB01000076.1, read on the forward strand.
GTAACAAATGTGGATATATAAAACCAAATGGCTACATAAAAGTGTCGCTCTCTTCTATTAATCATAGTACCAATCATATTGATACCCATAGCTACCCAAGATAAAGTAATTGCAATATCAATTGGCCATTCTAATTCTGCATATTCATGAGTGGAAGTATAACCTAAAGGCAAGGTAATTGCTGCTGCTACAATGATTGATTGCCAAGTCCAAAAATGGAAATTGCTTAAAAAATCGCTATACATTCTAGTTTTTAATAATCTTTGCATCGAATAATACATTCCTGCAAAAAAGGCATTCCCTACAAAGGCAAAAATTGCTGCATTGGTATGCAAGGGTCTCAATCTGCCATAACTTAACCAAGAAATTCCATCGGTTAAATTTGGAAAAAGATAATAGAAAGCTTCTAATAGCCCAACTAACATGGCTACTACACCAAAGATGATGGTGGCATAAATGAATCTCTTTACAATTTTGTTGTCGTAATAAAATTGTTGTATTTCCATAATTAATTTTGTTTTGTTATTTTATTGTTTTTTGTTTTTTTTGTTTCTACTTTTTTAGAGGATAGTTTTAATTCGTCATCAAATAACATTCGAACTGAAGGTGTATAATTATCCTCATATTGACCTGATTTTACGGCCATAATAAAAGAGATAAGAAAACCTACTGCAATTACAATACTTACTGTTATTAATATATATATAACACTCATAGCTAAAATTTATGTAGCAAAAATAATTATCAATTTAGAATTAGAATATGATATTTATCAGTTTTTGAACTTTTGTTAATTTTTTGTTAAATTTATTTAACTCTTGAAAATATATTAGTTACTATTGTTACAAAACTTACGATAGTAATTGTACTTAATGGCATTATAATTGCTGCAAAGATAGGTGATAAATTTCCGGTAATGGCATAACTTAAGCCAGTAATATTATATAATAATGATATTCCAAAACTGAGATAAATGGTTGTCATTGCATTTTTTGAATATTTCATAAAAAACGCAATATTTTTAAACTGCGAAGCATCTAAAATACCATCGCAAGCGGGCGAAAACACATTTACATTCTCTGAAATTGATATCCCTACATTGCTTTGGGCTAACGCTCCTGCATCGTTAAGTCCGTCGCCAACCATCATTACATTATGGCCTTGTTTTTGTAAATTATTTATAAATTCTAGTTTTTGTTCTGGTTTTTGATTAAAAACTAAATCCGTATTTGAGGGCATTAATCGTTGTAACGATTCTTTTTCGCCATCGTTATCGCCTGATAAAATGATTAATTTGTATTTTCTACTTAATGTTTCAAATAGTGTTTCCAAACCATCTCTGTATTGATTGTTGAAGATGAATTTTCCTAGATAACGGTCGTCAATTTTGATATGAACAATGGTTTGCTTTAAATTATTAGAATCATCAATACCAACAAAAGATGCGGAACCTATTTTTATTAAATGTCCGTTAATAATTCCTTGAACACCTTTTCCTGTAATTTCATCAAAATTATTGACTGTGGTTTTTGAAACATTAGGTAAATAATCATATAACCGTCTACTTAGAGGATGGTTAGAGGCTCTAATTAAATTTTTAAATAGTAGTAAATCGTCATCTGAATAATTCCCGTCAAAGCTTATTGCTGATTTTTTATCGGTTGTTATTGTGCCTGTTTTATCAAATACAATCGTATCGACTTTTGCTAATTGTTCTATAACAGTGGCATTTTTTAGGTATAATTTCCGATTTCCCATAATTCGTAAAACATTTCCTAATGTAAAAGGTGCTGTTAAGGCTAATGCACAGGGACAGGCAACAATTAGAATTGCTGTAAAAACATTGAAAGCCGTATTGATATCTATAAATGCCCAATAGATAAAGGAAATTATTGATAATGAGAGTAATACTGGTGTAAAATACCTACTTATTTTGTTGGTTATTGTTTTGTGTTTTATTTCGACTGTTTTCTGAAAAACATCGTTACTCCATAGTTGTGTTAAATAACTTTGCGAAATGGTAAATAGAACTTCCATTTCTATTACTTTTCCTAATTGTTTTCCGCCTGCAAAAACCTTGTCTCCCGATTTTTTTTCTATTGGAATGGCTTCACCCGAAACAAAACTATAATCTAATGAGGCGTTTTCTGATATTAATATTCCATCAACAGGAATTAACTCTTGATTTCTAATCAACAATCTATCACCTTTTTCTATATCATAAACCGAAACTGGTATTTCGTCTCCGTTTGAAAGTATTTTTGTAACCGCAATAGGAAAGTATGATTTGTAATCCCTTTCAAAGGATAAAAAATCATAGGTTTTTTGTTGAAATAATTTGCCTAATAACATAAAGAAAATTAGTCCAGCCATACTATCAAAAAAACCTTGTCCGTAATCAAAAATAATATCTATCGTGCTTCTTACAAACATCACAACAATTCCTAGTGCTATTGGAATTTCGATATTAAATAGTCTTGATTTTATACTACTCCAAGCCGCTGTGTAATAACCGCTGGCAGAATAGAAAAAGGTGGGTAAAGAAAGTGCAAATATTAACCATCTAAAAAAACCTCGATATTGATCAATCCAAAATTCTTTTACTTCAAAATATTCTGGAAAAGAGAGTAACATAATATTTCCAAAACAAAAGAAAGCTACTCCAATTTTATAGGTTAAACTCCTGTCTATCTTATGTTTACCAGTTTCATAATTTTCTAAACTAATATAGGGTTCATAGCCAATAGAATGGAGCAAGAGTACTATTTTTTTTAGAGATACTTCTTTTGGATTGTAGTTTATTCTTACTTTTTTTTCTGAAAAATTAACTTGTGAGGTGGTTATTCCGTCTTGAAGTCGTTGTAAATTTTCTAATATCCAAATACAAGAACTACAATGAATATGAGGAATGTACAACGAAATGATTGCAGTAGAATTTTCCTGAAAATCTATTAATTTATTTACAATATCTTCATTGTCTAAAAAATCATATTTTCCTAATGTTTCTTGTGGGGTTGCTCCTGGTGATTTTTCAAAATCATAATAGCAAGATAAATCATTTTGACTAAAAATTTCATAAACGGTTTTGCAACCATTACAACAAAATATTTTATCGTCAAATTGTATTTTATCAGATTCTATAATATCTAAACCACAATGAAAACAATTTTTAGAGCCCATAATCTTACTTCTTTTTACCTACTACAAAAGTAATCAAATATTATAAGAATATTGTATGGTGGGTTCTATAAATTAGCTGATAGCTATTTTTGGAATTATTTTGAATAGATTTTTTCTTTCTTTCTGTTCAAATATGCCCATATTTGAACAAAAAGATGGGAAAAAGATGGCAAAATAAAACAAAAAGAGCATCAGTAAAAAAAATAAATTTACAAAAAAACTAATTTATAGAACCAACCGTATGATAATTATCATATTTTAGGTAATTTTACACTCAAATATTTTTATTATTATGAGTAAATGTGATCAATGTATTATTAGAGAGATTAGTTCTCTGAAAGCACTCAGTAAAGAAGAGGTAATTGCAATGTCTAATTGTAAAGTCTCTAAAGTGATAAAAAAGGGAGAAGTGATTTTTAACGAAGGTGAATTTATTAATGGTATTTTTTGTATAAAAGATGGGATTTGTAAAATGACAAAATTAAGTCCGAATGGAAAGGATCAAATTGTTAAACTAACTAAAAAAGGGGAATTATTAGGACAAAGGTCTTTAATTAGTAATGAACCAGCTAATTTAAGTGCCGTTGCACTTGAAAATATGGAAATTTGTTTTATTCCAAAGAGTGAAATTAATAGTTTTATTGATAACAACAAACAGTTTTCAATGAATGTAATGAAAACCGTTTGTACTGATTTGAAAGATGCCGACGATTTAATGGTTAGAATGGCACAAAAATCGGTTAGGGAACGATTAGCTCATACGCTTTTGTATCTTGAAGATACCTTTGGTACGAATGAGGATTTATCACTAAAAATTCAATTATCTAGAGATGATATTGCAGGTATGATAGGCACTGCTACAGAAAGTTGTATTAGATTATTGTCTGAATTTAACAAATTAGGTTTAATTTTATTAAAAGGAAAATCTATTACAATTTTAAAAAAAGACAAGCTGAAACATTTAGCCCTAGATTAATTTTATCATAAAAAAAGCTGTTAGCTAAAAAATCTTACGGCTTTTTTTATTCTCAATAAATATTACCTCATCATAGGCATTCCGCCACCTTTCATAGCATTACCCATCATTTTCATCATGTTTTTACCTCCTGGTCCTTGCATCATCTTCATCATTTTACTCATTTGGTCAAACTGTTTCATTAACTGATTAACCTCTTCTATTTTTCGTCCAGATCCTTTTGCAATTCTGGTTTTGCGTTTCATATCAATAATTGATGGTCGGGTTCGTTCTTTTGGAGTCATTGAGTGGATAATAGCCTCGATATACTTAAACGCATCGTCTTGAATTTCAACATCTTTCATGGCTTTTGAAGCTCCTGGAATCATTCCTACCAAGTCTTTCATATTCCCCATTTTTTTTATCTGTTGTATTTGAGCTAAAAAATCATCAAACCCAAACTCATTTTTGGCAATTTTCTTTTGTAATTTTCGTGCTTCCTCTTCGTTAAATTGCTCTTGAGCACGCTCCACCAAAGAAACCACATCTCCCATTCCTAAAATTCTCTCCGCCATACGATCAGGATAGAAAACATCAATAGCTTCCATCTTTTCGCCTGTTCCTACAAATTTTATCGGTTTGTTTACCACCGATTTTATCGAAATTGCAGCTCCGCCACGGGTATCACCGTCTAATTTTGTAAGAATTACTCCATCAAAATTTAAAATATCGTTAAATGCCTTGGCTGTATTTACGGCATCTTGCCCCGTCATAGCATCAACCACAAACAAAGTTTCTTGGGGTTTAATAGCTTTATGAACATTTGCAATTTCGTTCATCATTGCCTCATCAACTGCAAGTCGCCCAGCGGTATCAACAATAACAACATTAAAAGCGTTATCTTTAGCATATTTTACAGCATTTGTTGCAATTTCAACTGGATTATTGTTGCCAATTTCAGAATAAACCTCTACATCAATCTGTTTTCCAACCACATGCAACTGATTTATTGCTGCAGGACGATATACATCGCATGCTACCAAAAGTGGTTTTTTATTCTTTTTAGTTTTTAAAAAATTAGCCAATTTGCCCGAAAAGGTGGTTTTACCAGAACCTTGCAAACCACTCATTAAAATTACACTCGGGTTGCCTATCAGGTTAATTCCTGCCACTTCACCACCCATCAATTCAGTCAATTCGTCTTTCACTAATTTTACCAAAAGTTGTCCTGGTTGCAAGCTCGTCAATACATTCTGACCGATAGCTTTATCCTTTACTTTGGTTGTAAAATCTTTGGCAATTTTAAAATTAACATCGGCATCAAGCAACGCTTTTCGAACTTCTTTCAGGGTTTCTGCTACATTTATTTCGGTAATTTTACCATGACCTTTCAGTATATGAAATGCCTTATCTAATTTTTCGGATAGATTATTGAACATCGTAATTTAATTTTTTAAAGATGCAAATATAATAAAAGTTGTGGCTTTATAATCACAAAAATGAAATGTACATAATCAAAAATTGAAATGTACATTTTTTTTGTGATTATAGATAGTTAGAAAACTATATATGAGTAGTGTTTTTTAAATTTCAATCAAAGCCCATAACAATCAACATATTAAACCCAAATTACGCATTAGACTTCGTTATGAAAACTCAAAATGCAATAAA
>DYPB01000269.1 GCA_020720185.1 Flavobacterium psychrophilum
TAAAACAATATGGGTACTCAATCAATTTGCCGGTAAACCTGACTCAGGTTGGGGTGAACGTCATTATTTTTTTGCAAAATATTGGATAAAAAAAGGGTATAATGTAATTATCTTTTCTGCTTCTTATAGTCACATGTTTAAAAATCAACCCACTACTCATGGCGAAAGATTTACAATAGAAAAATTAGAAGATAATATCACCTATTGTTGGGTAAGAATCCCTGAATATAAAGGAGATGGAACGATAACCAAATTATGGGCTGGTATCGTTTTTAGTTTTAACTTATTGTTTTTAAAAAAAGAATTACTTCCTAAACCTGAATACATTATAGTTTCTTCGCCTCCCGTTTTTACAGGAGTAAGTGGTTGGATTTTAAAAAGAAAATTTAAAGCCCAAAAGTTTATATTTGAGGTTAGAGATTTATGGCCCCTTACACCAATGTTATTAAAAGGATATTCTAAATGGCATCCGGTAATTTTAGGATTGGGATTGTTTGAAAAATTTGCTTATAAAAAAGCAAATAATATTGTTTCTTTATTGCCAAATGCATATAAGTATATCAATCAAATATCAAAAAAACCTGAAGTATTTAGTTGGATTCCAAATGGAATTGATAATTCACTTATGGAAAATGAAGTTCTATCGTTGGAAATCAATTCACTAATCCCAAAAAACTCGTTTTTAATTGCCTACACTGGAACAATGGGTATGGCTAATGCATTAGAGTATTTAATGGCTGCATCAAATTTAATTAATCAAAAAGATATAAAAATTTTAATGATTGGTGACGGTTATTTAAAATCCGATTTGATAAGGAATTCAAATAAAAGCAACACTATTTTTATTCCAAAAGTTAGTAAAAATCAAGTTCAAACAATTTTAAACCAAGTAGATGCATGTTTTATTGGAAGAAATAATACCCCGTTGTTTGATTATGGCGTTTCATCAAACAAGTATTTTGATTATATGCTCAATGCTAAACCTATTATAGCTTCAACAAGAAAAATAAATGATCCGGTAGAACAGTCAGGATGTGGTATCATAGTAAAACCGGACAATGCTCAGGTTATTGCTGACGGCATTATGGAATTATATAACATGTCTAAAGAACAACGTATTGAAATGGGGAAAAAAGGGTATGATTTTGTAAAAAAATATCATAATTTTGATTATTTGAGTGATTTATATATAGATGTTTTTAATTCTTAAATTTATGTTTAAAAATTCCAATCAGACTGACCTGCCAAAAATCGCCCAATGTCACAGAAAAGCCTTTCCAACTTCCTTTTCTTCCCAATTGGGTCAAAAATATTGCGAGAAAATGTTGGAATGGTACCTTTCTACGGATAAAGCTTTCTTGTTTCATATCGAAGAGAACAACCTATGCGTAGGTTATACCGGCGGAATCATCAACGATGGAACCTTGTCTACCGGTTCTTCCAGTGCCATGACACAATACAGCTTTAAAGAAGGAATAAAAGCACTCATATTCAGACCTTGGCTTTGGTTACACCCTGAAATGCGTAAGAATTACCGTTTTCTATTTCGCAATCTAGCGATGAAATTAGGATTGAAAAAAGCCAAACGATCCCAAACCGAAGTAGTCAAAATGCAAAATGAACCAATGGTGGGTTTGGTAGTTATAGGCGTAAATCCCGATTTTCAAGGAAAAGGATATGGCAGTGCTTTATTGCAAGAATTTGAAAAACGCACACTGGATCTAGGAATTAAAAAGATGAATCTTACCGTAAAAGCGTACAACTATCAAGCCATTCAATCTTATGAAAGAAACGGATGGGT
>DYPB01000270.1 GCA_020720185.1 Flavobacterium psychrophilum
GTTTTATAAAATTAAATTAAACAAATATCCTGAAATTATTATAAATAAAGCAACAACTCCGAAAAAAATTGCAATTAATTTCCAAGTCATAACTTTTTTGAGCATAGTTGCCTCTGGAATTGAGAGTCCCACGACCGCCATCATAAAAGCAATTGCTGTTCCGATAGGAATTCCTTTTTGTACAAACACTTGAATAATAGGTAAAACGCCTGCTGCATTGCTGTACATTGGGGCACCTAAAATTACTGCTAAAGGAACTGCAAACGGATTATCTTTAGAAATATATTGTTCAAAAAAACCTGTTGGTACAAAACCATGCATCAAAGCACCAATTCCAATTCCAATAATAATATATACAAAAACTCCTTTGATTATACCCCACGCTTCTGAAAAAATGAACGGCAAGCGTTGGGCAAATGTTTGTTTCTCCTCCTCTAAATCGCTTTCTTTTTCGGCATTAGCCAAAATATTTTGTACCCAAGGCGAAAGGTGTTTTTCTAATTTTAGTTTTCCTAAAATAAATCCGCCAATCATTCCTAATAAAATGCCGCTTGAAACATAAATTAGTGTTGCTTTTAAGCCAAACATTCCAATGAAAATGGCAATGGCAACTTCATTTACCAAAGGAGATGTGATTAAAAAAGCAAAGGTTACACCGAGTGGGATGCCGCCTTTTACAAAACCAATAAACAACGGCACTGAACTGCACGAACAAAAGGGTGTAATGGCTCCAAATGTCGAGGCAAAAAGATATTCTAACCCAAAAAGTTTATTTCGAGATAGATAATTTCTGATTTTATCGACTGGAAAATACGAATTTACAACTCCCATTACCGTTGTAATCAGAAATAGCAGAATTAGAATTTTTACCGTATCATAGACAAAGAAATTTAAGGAATCACCAAGTTTACTCCCTTGTGCAATTTGAAAAACAGAATAAATTAACCAATCGGCTAAATGTTGCAACCAATCAAACATAAATTTTTTATTTTAATTAACAACAACTTGAAGAGGAACAACATCCGCCATCTGTCTCTAAAACCGAAGCAGTATCCCCCTTAGTTGGAAACCCTTTTTGAACCCAACGGATGATTCCGTGTTTCATATTTACCACATTTTCATAACCATGATTGACTAAAAAACCTGCTGCTCGTAAACTTCTTCCACCACTTCTACACACCATGACTACTTTTTTATCTTTAGGTATTTCTTGAAAACGCTCTTCAAATTGAGATAATGGAATGTGTAATAAATTGGGTACATCATAAGCCAATTGAGCCACTTCGTCATTTTCTCTAACATCTACTAATAACGCTTCTTTTTTTACCAAAGTTTGTGTTGCGGTTGGGCAAATTTCTTTTACCAAAGTTTGATTTTCCATAATTTAATTATTTTAAAAGTTCTTTAATTTCGTCTATTTGAGCAATTCTGCCTTTAATTTTAATTTCTTCATCAATCACTAATACTGGTGTTGTTAAAACATTGTATTTCATCATTTCTTCGATATCCTCTACTTTTATTAGTTCAATTTCGACTCCTAATTGTTTTACAGCTTCTTCCACATTCTGAAAGGTTGTTTTACATTTTGAGCAACCTGTGCCTAATACTTTTATTGTTTTCATAATTTTCTGTTTTATATTAAATCTATCGTTTCGTGGCTTGCAGAAGTTGGGGATTTGGTTAGCCTAAACTTCGATTAATCACTGACCACAAAAGTACAAAACAATATGTAAAGTCAAGACTAAAACCGCTTTTTCGCAAAACGCTTGTTGCAAGAGGTTTTTTCTTACA
>DYPB01000271.1 GCA_020720185.1 Flavobacterium psychrophilum
TTGTCTTCCTTGTTTTTAGCTCTCGAATATGTGAGTTCGTCCGTCAGCATTTCGGGCAAAACTCCGCGCGTGATTTCTTGAAATTCGGTTTCGTAACTGCTCAAAAAATTGACCAAAATAATATTTTCGTATTCTAAACCTTTTGCTTCCTGAATTGAAAACACAAGCGGGGTTTTGAAATACTGTTTTACAAGTGCTTTTTGCTGATTATTCATCACCAAAACGGCATATTTGGCAGAATTTACGGTTTTCGTGTTGAGTTCGGTTTTAATTTTCGGGTTGTCTTCGTATAATTTCAGTTCGCCTTTGTTGGTCGAAACGGAGTTTATCAAATACGTACTTTCTTTGTCAATAGAGCCGAATCGCGCGTTTTTAATTTTTAAAAGTGTGTTTGAAAGTTCGGTAATTTCTTTTGAATTTCTGTAATTTGTAGATAATATTCGTGTCAAAGACGTTTGTAAATCGCTGAAATAGAACAGAGTTTTAATTTTCGACCATGAAAAAAAATTCGGATGTACAATTTGGTTTGAGTCGCCGCTGAGAATGAAATTGTTCGGATTTTTGAGCGTGCTCAGGATGAGTTTCAGTTGAATAATTGTGATGTCTTGCACTTCGTCCACCACCACGAAATCGTATTTTTTTTGTGCCAAATTCAAATATTCAAACGCCAAAATATTTGAATCGAAATACTCTGATTCCGACAACCAAGCCCTGTATTTTTCAAAAATTTCGTATATTTTTTCGCGTTCTTGTTTCAAAAAAATGGATTGTTTTACACCCAAATTCAAATAATCGTCTTTGGATAAAAACGCGGAATCGGGCACCGAACCGGTAAGCACGCCCTTAAATTCTTCAAAAATCTTGTAAGGTTCTTTTAGTTTTGCATTTGCCTGATGTTTAAAAAACCAGCGTTCAAATGCCTGATAATTAAGTTCTTGCTTGACAGTCTTTCTCATTCCGTCTGTAAATTCTCGGAACGATAAAAAATCTACATCTTGGTCGTCGTTGCTGTAATTATTTGAATAATAGACCTTTTCGGCATTTTCCACTAAGTATGAAGACAACGAAATATACGCAATATTGCCTTTTAATTTTTTGACCTTTTCGAGTGTCAGCACGGTTTTGCCGCTGCCCGCCGAGCCGATAATGATGAGCGGCGCGGGTGCCTGATAAATTTCTTCCTGATATTCGTCGAAGGACAAAATTTTATCCAACATGTAAAAATGTTTGTGCTTGGCATTTACAAACGGCAACGGCTTAATATCTTCTGTCGGAATATCTTTAATTGCCGAGATTGCGGAAATTTTGGATTCGTCAATTTCTGCACCGCGCAGAAATTTCGATTTTTCGTAGTCATGATTCAAAATTACTTCCAGAACCAAAATATAGGTTTTGTCCTTGAAATTTGAAAACTTGAACAACAGCCGATTTTTCTCATCCAACTTGGCGCGATAAAAGCCTGTGTTTTGCATCTTTTTTATTTCTGCCGATTTAAAATTATCGGTACGCAAATAGTCTATAACTTTTTTATAGTTTTTCTCTATTTGTCTGGTATCTAATTCGTTGTAAAACAGTAAATCCATTTTTTATTCAGAATATTAGTCTTAAAAATTTTAAATCGGCGTAAATTTGCAATAGATGCGTAAAAACTTAAAATCACAAAAATAGTCATTTTTTCGGAAAATTATGACCAATCGGCTTCCGACTTACAATTTTTTCCCTAAAAAGAAATGAGTTCAGTATAAAAAGTAATAAAGTTGAAAGATTGTAAAGTTAAATTACTGA
>DYPB01000272.1 GCA_020720185.1 Flavobacterium psychrophilum
GTATTGTAATATTAAATATCAAAATTATGATACAAAATTTCTACAAAACAGACCACTTTCTTTATCGCCAATGGGATAGAGCTGTCGAAGATAGAGTTATAGATGCAATTACATGTAAATTGAAGCCTACAAAAGCAAAAACCACAATAATTGCAAGCTCTAAATTTTTAAAGTCATTGAAATTGCAGTTTTCAAAAACCACATATCTTATAATTGTGGCAAAAGACAAAAGTCTGCTGACATTATTTTTTGTAGATGATTTGTACTTATATCTCAAATCTTTAAAAGGAAAAATTAACCCAATAATTTTCTAATAATATGGAAAAACAAATTATTCCTTCTGTTAATTTACATCTTACAAAATCGTGTAACATGAAGTGTAAATATTGTTTTGCAGGGTTCAATCAAACGAGAACATCACACTCTTATTCTGATTCACTAAAACTTTTAGAAGAGCTACATCAATTCGGATTTGAAAAAATAAACTTTGTCGGAGGAGAACCGTTCTTAATTCATAAACTTTCAGACTTGCTAACAACTTCTTCATGCTATGGATTTTACACGTCTATCGTAACAAACGGCAGCTTATTGACTGAGTCTTTTTTGAGAGAAAACGCTAAAAACTTAAATTCTATCGGATTAAGCGTTGACAGCCTGCTTACAAAAACAAATTCTCAGATTGGACGACAAACCGTAACAAAGATTATGGACAATGCTGATTATACCGAAATCGCAAAACTTATTACAAAATATCAAGTTGAGTTAAAGATAAATACGGTTGTATCTGCTTTAAACAAGAATGAAAATTTAAGTGCATTTATTAATGCCGTTAATCCGATACGGTGGAAGGTATTTCAAGTTTTAGGCATTGAGGGTGAAAACGATAAAAATATTGAATCACTGAAAGTTTCAAATGTCGATTTTGAAACGTTTTGTTCTCAACACCGCAACGAGCTTACCAATCCGGATATTCTGATAAGCGAGCATACAGAATTAATCAAAGGTTCGTATTTGATGATAAATCCTGATGGTTGCTTTTTTGATAACCTAAATGGTCGTTACAGGGTTTCCGAGCCAATATTGAAAGTTGGTGTTGAAAAAGCGTTGTCGCAAATTCAATTCTATTTTGAACGATTCATTTCAAGAGATGGCAATTATTATTCAAAAATTAAAATCGCATGATAAACAAAATTTCATTAAGCGGTTTAGCCGGCTCAGGCAAAACCACAATCGGAAAATTAGTAGCCAAAAAATTAAGCAATGAATTTATTTCTATGGGTAATTATTCGCGCAACCTTGCAGAAGAAAAATATGGTATGGATATAAACGAGTTTCAAATATTTTGTGCTAAAAATCCTAATATTGATGAGTTGTTAGATTCCGAATTTGCAAATAAATGCAACGGCACAGAAAACCTCGTCATTGATTATCGTCTTGCACATCTGTTAATAACGAATTGTTTGCATGTTTTTTTACATGTATCCGAAAATGAGGCTGTTGAACGATTGTTAAAAGCTGACAGAATTGCCGAATTTGAGCAAAACACGCCTGAATTTGTGCGAAAAACAATGAATTTACGAAATTCTCAAATGAAAGAAAGGTTCTTGAAAACATATAAAACTGATTTTTCAAATCCGAAAAACTATGATTTAGTAGTCGACACAGACCTTTATCCTGACTTCAATCAAATTGTTGAAATTATTGTTGAAAAATTTAACACTCTAAATTTATGCACATTTTAAAAATCATACACGGCTATCCGCCAAATTACAATGCAGGTTCAG
>DYPB01000273.1 GCA_020720185.1 Flavobacterium psychrophilum
GAATAACTATTAACCATAAATTTTCAGTTTCATAATAATTTTTTTTTATATCTCTGCCTCTTAAAAGTGGTTTAATCAAATTTGCATTATTTTTATCTTTTTTTATTAGTTCATTTTTAATATTCTCATCAATAACGAAAGCCTCATTCAATCCTGTTGTAATACCTCTGTAAATATTTATATTCCAATTTTTAATCTGTTTTCCGTTTTTTTCGATTTTTAGTTTAACAGCATTTTCATTTTCTGATTTTAAATTCCAACTTTCTTTTGAAAGATTTTGCAATTCAATTTTATTTAGGTCAAAATATTTTTTAATACTATCAGTTTCTAAATCGAATGTTCTATCGAAACGAACAGCAGGAACAGAATATTTTCCGCTTTTTTTGTTTTGTATTTGCAAAATTCCTGTATCAACCGTAGCTTCATCAAACACTTTTAATCCGTCAAAATCAATAAGTTTATCAATTTTTGAATTTTTCAACAGGTATTCGCGCAAATTTTCACCATAAGCAGCACGCAACCATTTGTTTGATGTGATATAGCTTAATCGTCCTTCGGGTTTCAATATTTGCATACCTCGCTCAATAAACAAAGTATAAATATCGGCTGTTGATTTAAATATCGTATAATTATCGCTTACTTCTTTTAGGTTCGGTTCGTTGCTGATTGTAAAATAGGGCGGATTACCCAAAACAATGTCAAACCCTACAAATTCGCCATTTTCCGAAAGAATTTCAGGAAAATCTATTGCCCACTCCAACGAATTGGCATAAACATTATAATAGTTGTCTTTGTAATTTTTTTCGTGTTCGGCAACTTCGTTGCTTAGTTTTACAATTTGTTTTGTAATTGCGTCGCTTTGTGGTTTTATGCCGATTAGATTTTGTAATTCTCTCGATTTTTTCAGATACAATTTATAGTGCTTATCTTGCGGAATTGCATATTTAAGCAATTCATTTTTAATATTTTGTATCGTGCTTCTGAATTTTATTTTTTGGTCGTATTCGGTTGTTATCTTATATTGGTCGGTTACTAATTTGTATTGAATAATCAAGTTGTTCACTGCCGCACGTTCAAAAATATTTAATCCTGTGTCGAATTTGCTAATCAGCGAATTACCCGGTTTTATATTGATGTCGATATTGGGCAAGGTTTCCAAATATTTGTAATTACTTTCGGCTGTGTAAAATGAGTTTTTAAGCAACTCAATCCACAAACGCAAACGGCAAATCAAAACCGATTTCGGGTTAATGTCCACGCCAAACAAACTATTTTCTATTAAAGTCCGCTTTTCGTTGAATAAAGTTTGTTGAATTTCCTGTATTTCGGTTGGCGGAATGTGTTTTTCATTTACATAATATTGAAACGGCTCGCTTGTTTCATCGTTAATTACAACTAATTCATCGGTTACATTTTTAATTTTTATACCTCGCAAACGGTTTCCTTTTTCATCTTGCAAAATTCGCAAATCACTTTTGAGTGCTACCAATTCATTTAACACCGACACTAAAAAGTGTCCCGAACCAACTGCCGGGTCTACAATTTTCAGTGAATTGAAAATGTTGTTTGCCTTTTGTCGTTCCTTTGGGTCGGTATATTCAATAAGTTCTTTTAACTGCTCAAAATCGGAAATGTTTTTATTTAAAGCCTTGCTAAAATTACTTATAAGCGTGTTTTTTAGAATTTCCCGGCTAATGTACGTTGTTATAAAACTTGGTGTATAAAATGAGCCGTCTTTGTAACCGTTAATTTTTTCAAAAA
>DYPB01000274.1 GCA_020720185.1 Flavobacterium psychrophilum
TATAATTTATTATCCATAAAATTAAACCATGAAAAAATTAATTTTTCTTTTTCTAGTATTATTATCAATTTGAGAAGCAAATTCGCCTCCCAAAAATTTATCAGGACTTATCTCTTTCCAATTCTGAGTTGTAGAACGAGGTATGGATTTTAAAAAAGAATCTGGCAAAACCTGATTTTGAATTCCTAATGCATACGAAGTTTTTACCGCCGAATGATATGATTTATAATTGTTCATACGGCAAAAATAACAAATAAAAATCCATTTTTATTGTCAAAATAAGCATAATCTGCCCCCTATAAAAGTCAACTAAAATATTTTTCACTTTGTCAAAATTTGTTGTAAATTTGTATTTTATTTAAAATCAAATTAATGAAGGCAAAATATATTAATCCTTTTACGGATTATGGATTTAAAAAAATATTTGGAGAAGAAGCCAGCAAACCCTTGCTGATTGATTTTCTGAACGCACTTTTGCCCGAAAGAAATCATATTGTTGATTTATCTTTCAAAAACACCGAACAACTTGGTCAAACAGAAGCCGATAGAAAAGCGATTTATGATATTTATTGCGAAAATGAAAATGGCGAAAAATTTATAGTAGAATTGCAGAAAGCAAAGCAAAATTATTTCAAGGAGCGAACTATCTATTATTCCACTTTTCCAATAAAAGAACAAGCAGAAAAAGGAGAATGGAACTACAATCTGAAAGCCGTTTATTGTGTAGGAATTCTTGATTTTACATTTGATGACTATGAAAATGAGCCCGAAAAAAGCGAAGTAGTTCACACGATTAAATTAAAAAATCAGAACGGAAAAACTTTTTACGATAAATTAACATATATTTATCTTGAAATGCCCAATTTCAAAAAAGAGGAGAATAATTTAGAAACTCGTTTAGATAAGTGGTTGTATTTCATCAAAAATTTAGAAGATTTTCAAACCATTCCAACCATTTTTAAAGACGAAGTATTTACTCAAGCCTTTGAGAAAGCAGAGCTAGCTAAATTTGACATAACAGAATTAGACAATTATGAATCAAGTTTGAAAATCTACAGAGATTTAAAGGGAGTTATCGACACTGCCTTTGATGAAGGAAAAATTGAAGGAAAAATTGAAGGAAAAATCGAAACTGCTATAAACCTTATCATCGAAAATTCTACAAATGAATTTATTTCAAAAATAACAGGATTAGATATAGAGCAGGTCGAAAAACTACGAATTGAAATTAAAAAATTACCTGCCGAAAATTCGGCAACCAATCATAAAAAATAAATGTTTCTAGCCCTGTAAAGGGTTGAAAAACAGATAACTAATTGAAAATCAATAACGATGGTTCGATATTTTGTCAGTAGGGGGAGCTATAGTAAAAATATTTGACAGACATTTCCAGGGTATTTTAAATGCAGTAATGACTGGGGCAAATAATGCCCGAGCCGAAAGAATAAATGGAGCAATAGAAGAACTCAAAAGAATAGGCAGAGGATACAGAAACAAACAAAATTTTAGAATAGCAATCCTATTCTTTCACGGAGACCTAAATGGTTTTCCACAGAAAAACCAGTAGAACCAACTTTTTAATGATGATTACATTTTTGCCAAATTGTCTAGGAATTTTTGATGGTATCTTATAAAAAACATTTTCAGCGTTTTTCCAAAGTTCAAAGAAAACAGTAGCACCATTATTGTTTTCTACTTCAATAAAAGTAATGTATTGTGAGGCAATATCAGGCAAAAAGGA
>DYPB01000275.1 GCA_020720185.1 Flavobacterium psychrophilum
TGAAATTTTTCTGCTAAATTTGTCAGTGCACTGCACTCATGCAGGGCACACACATTGCACTTAGCGACCATTTGCAAGCCCTGCCGCAGGCGCAACACAGGGCATGCAAACGGCGCAAGTGCATTCACGTTAGCTGCAATTACAATAAACAGATAATTAACAGATAATTAATAGATAATTAATAAAATAGATGACAACAGAAGAATTTTGGAAAATATATACAAGTAGAGAAGACAATCTCAAAATTTTTGACATTACGTATGATTTTTTTTCAAACGATTTACCCTCTGAATTTATTGAAAATTATGATATTGGTGAAGTCATTTTAGAAACACGGGGACATAATGAAAGTGCCAAAGAATTTGATAAAGTTATAAAATTTACAGAACTTTTACAAAATAAGCATCCTGAATTGTATAGCGAATATTTTCAATATTTTGATTATTTTTTAGTTGATTTTTATTGTTTTCATAAAAACAAAAAAAACGTTGAAAGTGCATTTTCAAATTTTGTTAAAAATCCGGAAAAAGCTTTTGATAATTTACAAATTGCCTTTAACAAATTGCTTTTTTATCAATATTTCGACACCTTAGATACCACAATAGTAAATATTTATGACACTGTAAAAAATTCAAGTAATTTAATTGGCGGAGCAGGATATGATTTGGCAATGAGTAAGTTTTATATTAATCTCGAAAATTATTATTATAAAACTGACAAAACAGAGAATTTTAATCGAATGGAATTTGCAAAATCTTTAATTCCTTATGAATTTAATCTTCAAGATGAGGCACAGATAGCATTTGAAAATGGTCTTTTTGTGAATAATTTGCCAAAAGAAGCGATAATAGATAAATTTATTCAAAAAAGGAGTGATTTTATTTTAACTATACAAGGTCTGTTTCTTAAAGAAATGATAACCAGAAATTTTCGTTTTGTGCTAAGTGGCAGATTGTGGGATAAAATGTTGATTTTTTGGGAAGAACAGACCAAAAAGAAAAAACAAAAACCGGATGAATATTTTTCAATACAAACTGATAAATTTGAGCAATATTTATCTAAATTATCTGGTGATTTTTTTATTGATAACAAATCTGAAATGATTGCTATTCTTTGGGGTAGCGTATATATTTATGATTTTTTACACTCAATTAATTTAATAAACCAATCTACCTATAATGATTTTAAAGAAACATCAAAAATTTTAAAAGGAAAAGCAATAGGTCAATTTACAAGTGATTTATGGAATGCAAATTTTGTTCATCAATGGACAAAACCTGAAAGCATTTCTGAAATTGAGTATAGAGAAGAAGAAAAAATATTTCTAAAAAGTATATTTCTAAAACCCCTTAAATTTTCAAGATTAAGAAGTGAAATATCAGAAGAATTAAAAAATATTGGTGAACTTTCAGAATATATTATTCAAGGAGGTAAAACTGACAATACAAAATCAAATTCATTATTTGATGATTTATTTGGTTCTATGCAAGATACAAAAAAATCTAAGAAAAAACTTAAAGAACAATATATTGATGATGATTTTCCAAAATTGGAACCGATAATTAATGAAAAAAAAGTTGGAAGAAATGACCCATGCCCTTGTGGTAGCGGAAAAAAATACAAAAAATGCTGTGAGAATAAATGAAAATGCAGCTAACATCACACTTGCACAGGCGGTGGTAGCAGCTTGCTCCGCTTCGGCGGCTTGCTCCGCTTCGGCGGCTTGCTCCGCTTCGGCGG
>DYPB01000276.1 GCA_020720185.1 Flavobacterium psychrophilum
TGATAGAATTAGAACAATTAAACACCATACTTTATCCATTACTTATAAATAAAAACACAAAAAACTATGTATAATCATCGCATAAATCTTATACTGCTTGGCATTGGAAATATAGGGAGTACACTTATAAATCAAGTAATTGAAAGTCAAGATTTTTTTGAAGCAAACCAAAAAATAAACCTGCAATTTCCTATTATTGCAAATTCTACACACGCATGGTTCGGACAAAAAGAGTTAAGCGATTCTTGGAAGGATAATTTTGAAAAAAATGCTATACCTTATAAAGCTTTGGACATCACAAAATATTTTCAAGAAAATAATCTTGAAAATACTATTTTGATAGATGTAACGGCAAGCAAATCAATCACTAATTTTTATTTACATTTTATACAACAAGGATTTGATATTGTTTCTGCAAATAAAATTCCTAATACATTATCGCAGGCATTTTACCAAGATATTAGAGAAAATTTAAGGAGATACGACAAAACATACTTGTACGAGTCAACGGTTGGAGCGGGGCTTCCGATTATAAAAACCATTAAAGAAATGCACTACTCTAATGAGAGAATTACCAAAATAAGAGGTGTTTTTTCTGGTTCTTTAAGCTATATATTTAACACTTTTGGAACACAAGATTTTTCTTTTTCGGATATTTTGGAAAAAGCAGAAAAAACGGGCTATACTGAACCAGATTCTAGACAAGATTTGTCAGGAAATGATGTTGCAAGAAAAATGCTGATTCTTGCAAGAGAGTTACATGCAAACTTAGAATTTTCGGACATAAAAATTACAACACTTTTGCTTCCAGAACTAAACGAAACAAATGCCATACATGATTATGCGGTTAATAAAAGCTTATTTAATAAACCATATCAAATTGCAAAAATTTCGCAAGAAAAAAATCATGTTTTAAGATACGTTGGGGAGATAGATTTATTATCTAAAAAGTATTCGGCTAAGCTAGAATCTGTTCCAATAAACTCTTCGTTAGGGCAATTAAAAGGCACCGACAATTTAATAGAGATATACAGCGACTCTTATGCAAATAACCCAATGGTAATTCAAGGTGCTGGTGCTGGAAAAGAGGTCACAGCAAGATCTGTTCTATCTGATATTCTAAAAATTACAGAATTAATGAAGCTAAAAACATTGGTTTATTAAAGCTGACTTAATGAAAATTACAAAGTTGCTTTATTTCAATTCTCATACCTCTTTTAAAACATTTAAAAGAGGTATGATTGGTTGAAAGCCTTTTTTAATAAATGATTTTTTTCTGATTAAAAGAGAATGCTATCTTTAATTTTTCCGTTTTCAAAATAGTTTATGCGTTGCAATGTTCCATCAACGTTAAAATATTGCCACTTTCCAGAATAATACCAATGTGCTTTGTTGTCTATATAATCTAATTTTGTAATTCCTTTCCGTAATTTTTTCCCGTTAGAATAATAGAATGTAGTAATGCATTTTTTTTCTTGTATCTTTCTTTTCTATCTATCTTGTTGTTGTAAATATATTTCCAAGTTCCTACAGGCATTCCTTTTTTGTATCTTCCTATTGTGGTATATGGATAATCGAGTGTGTCTGTAATAATCCATTTGCCTTCTTGTTTGTTGTTTTTTACCTGATTAATAGCAGATTTACAACCCATAAGTAGGAAAAACACAAAAAATGCTAAAACAGACTAATTCGATTTTTATTTTTCATTTAAATAATTTATAAGTTCTTCTAA
>DYPB01000077.1 GCA_020720185.1 Flavobacterium psychrophilum
TTATTGCATTTTGAGTTTTCATAACGAAGTCTAATGCGTAATTTGGGTTAAACTGTTTACTATTTTTACATTCTTTTAATTATCTTTGTAGAAATTAAAAATTCGATGCAAAAGTTTTTTATAATACTGACTTCTTTACTAATTTATTCAACAGTTTTTGGTCAAAATAACGACCTTAAAATTGAAAATGACACCCTTAAAAAATCTTTAAGAATAGATCATTCCAAAGATAAAGCCAAAGCAAAATATGAGCAATATAGAATAATTACTCTCGAAAGAGATACGCTTTATATTGATACCTCATTAACAATTAATAGTTTATATCGTCATAATTATTTAAGAAAAGATAATTTTGGGTTATTGCCATTTGCGAATGAGGGACAGACTTATAATACATTGAATTATAGTCTAAAAAAAATTACTCAAATGCCTGAAATGGGTTTTAAAGCAAAACATTTTAATTTTTATGAAGCAAAAAGTATAAATTATTATTCAGTAGCTACCCCTTTCACTGAACTATATTATAAAACTGTGATGGAACAAGGTCAAAATGTATCGACCACTATTACCGCTAATACATCCGAAAGGTTTAATTTTTCTGTTGGTTTTAAAGGTTTACGGTCTTTAGGAAAATATATCAATCAATTATCGAGTTCTGGAAACTTTGTTTTTACAACTAATTATAGTACAAAAAAGCAACAATATATTGCCTTTGCACATTTTACAGGGCAAGATATTTTGAATGGAGAAAATGCTGGGATTCAAAATGTATTAAATTTTACAAGCAATGACCCAAACTATAACGACCGAGCAAGAATTGCTGTAAACAATAACGATGCCACATCGTTTCTAAAAGGGAGAAGATTTTTCTTGGACCATAGTTTCAGACTAAATTCAAATGTAAAAAAGAATAATTATAATTTTACGCATCAAATTTTTTATGAAAATAAATTCTTTGAATACAGCCAACCAACTGTAAATATCTCATCAACACCAAAAACTTCGTTTTATTCTATATTTGGACCTTCTTATGTAGCTTCTGGTCTTTTAGACCAAACACATTACAATAAATTATATAATAAAATTGGTTTTTCTTTTGATAATAAATCAATAAGTAAAATTGAAATTTTTGCAGAAGATTTTAGAGATAATTCCTATTACAATAAAGTTTTATTTCTTATTGGAAATACAATACCAAGTGCAATAAGTCATAAAATACAAGCACTTGGCGGAGCATATAATTATAAATCAGAGAAATGGAATGGTAAATTGGAATTTTCTAAAGCTATTTCGGCACAAACAAATTCAAATCTATCAGCAAAAATTCAATATAATTTTAATGATGATAATCAAATAAATGCTGAAATTCAGAATATTAGTAAATTACCAAATAACAACTATATATTGTATCAATCAAATTTCATAAAATATAATTGGTATAATAATTTTGATAATGAAAATATTTCAAATTTAAAAATTGATGCTACAACTCGTTGGGCAGCTGCCACAATCCAGCTGTCAATCTTAAAAAACCATTTATATTTTAGCAACGACAACCTAATTGGTTTACAAGAAGTTACGCCAAAGCAATATACACAAACCATTAATTATATTTCAATAAAACTAAGTAAAGAATTTACAGTAGGCAAATTTTCGTTAGATAACACCTTGCTTTTTCAAGAGGTTTCTCAACCTGAAAAAATATTAAATGTTCCTGCAATTGTAACTCGAAATTCATTCTATTTTACAGATTTTGTTTTTAAACGAGCAATGTATTTGCAAACAGGAATAACTCTAAATTATTTCACAAAATATTATGGTGATAATTACAACCCAGTTTCAGGCGAATTTTTCATACAAAAAGTAGAAAAAATAGGTGGTTTTTCAAATATAGACTTTTTCGTAAATGCTCGAATCCGTCAAACTCGTTTGTTTTTGATTGCCGAACACTTTAATTCCAGTTTTTCAGGAAGAAATTACCTATCCGCACCAAACTACCCTTACCGAGACTTCGTAATTAGATTCGGAATAGCTTGGAACTTTTTTCAATAACTATAAAAATCAAAAAAATGAGAGATATAGAAAACCAAGAGGATTTGTACCTATTAGTAGATGAATTTTATAAAAAACTATTAAACGACCCATCAATAGCCTATATTTTTACCGATGTAGTAAAAATTCACCTCGAAGAACATTTGCCGATTTTGGTAACATTTTGGTCGCAAGCCATATTTGGAACTGGAGGTTATTATAAAAATCTTACCCAAATCCATCTCGATATTGATAAAAAAGAACCATTAACGCCGAAATTATTCGATATTTGGCTCAATCATTTTTACAATTCAGTCGATGAAAATTTTTTAGGTACAAATTGCGAAAAAATTAAAACCCAAGCCTTAAGTATTGCAACCGTTATGAAAATAAAAATCGCACAAAAATCTTAAAATTTTAGATAATGTTCATCTTTTTTGTTATAAATTAAAGAATTATTAATAAAATTTACATATTTTGATTATAATTATTCATTTTATTTATATTTTAGCAAAAAAATTAAAACTACCCCTAATGACCATAAAAATAACAGGAAGTGGAAGTTATATCCCACAAAACAAAGTACTAAATGTTGATTTTTCAAACCATATGTTTCTAAATGAAGACGGTTCACCATTTGCCTATCCAAACGATGTAGTTGTAAAAAAATTTGAAGCCATAACAGGAATTAGAGAACGCCGTTATGCAGATGAGAATCATTGTTCATCCGATTTAGCATTCTTTGCAGCCCAAAAAGCCATCGAAAATGCTAATATTGACCCCGAAACCATTGATTACATTATACTTGCACACAATTTTGGTGATGTAAAATATAATACCATCCAATCTGACATTATACCAAGTTTAGCCACTCGTGTAAAACATAAATTACAAATAAAAAACCCAAAATGCGTTGCCTACGACATCCTTTATGGCTGCCCAGGTTGGGTAGAAGGTATTCTACAAGCAAACGCTTTTATCAAATCTGGAATGGCAAAAAAATGCTTGGTTATTGGTTCCGAAACCCTATCCAGAGTAGTCGATAAACACGACCGAGACAGTATGATTTATGCCGATGGTGCAGGGGCATCAATAGTAGAAGCCTCCACAGATACCACAGGATTATTAGCCTACGAAAGTGCCACATTTGCTTATGAAGAAGCAAATTACTTATTTTTTGGAAATTCATTTAATAAAAATCTCGACAAAGATGTAAAGTATATAAAAATGCACGGACGCAAAATTTACGAGTTCGCATTAAGCAAAGTACCACAAGCAATGAAAGAATGTTTGGATAAAAGTGGCATCAATATTGACGATGTAAAAAAAGTTTTAATCCATCAAGCCAATGAAAAAATGGACGAAGCAATAATAAATCGTTTCTACAAACTATACGGAAAAATCGCTCCAAAAGGCATTATGCCAATGAGCATTAACCTACTGGGAAACAGTAGTGTAGCAACCGTTCCAACGCTTTTTGACCTACTGATTAACAACAAAATCGAAAATCAAAAAATCGAAAAAGGCAATATTTTAATGTTCGCATCAGTAGGAGCAGGAATGAATGTTAATTGCTTTGTTTACAAGTATTAATAAGTCATTGCGATGAATATGAAGCAAAAACGCTAGCGAATCTCTATAATGGTATTTCCTGCTGTCCGTTTCAATCTTTTTTTTATTAAATGTGCTAAAAAAAACCACATTTAATAAAAAAAAGGATTTCCACTGCCATCAGGGCTAATGATAAACAAATTACATATTTATAAAATTTTCTTAAAAACACAAAAAAACACAATAAATAGTTACTTTTATCAGTTATTAAATAAAAATATTTTAATAAAATGCAACTCCAATCAACCAAAGACGACAAACAAAAATCGTTAATAATAGCCACATTATTATTTCTATCCATTTTTGTCATCTTGTTTTTCATTCGTTTCTGGCCACCATCCAATATTGCCGAACTTGTAGGCGGTGGCGGTGGGGGAGGAGTCGAAATCAATTTTGGCAATTCCGATATGGGTATGGGCGATAATTTTGAAAGTAAAAACCTTGATATTCAAAATAATAGCAAGCCTTCCCAAGCTGCCGAAGCAGATGATGAAAACATAATTTCAGAAGACAATTCCACCGAAACTGCTGTTGTTGTTCCAAAAAAAGATATTGTAAAAAAAACAAAAATAGTTGTTAAAAAAGAAGATAAACCAACAGTAATTACAAAACCAAAAGTTGTAACCAATTCGGCTTTAAACAATATTTTAAAAGGAGCCAAAAACGGCGATGGCAACACAAAAACCAAAGGCAATCAAGGTAAAAATAATGGAAAGATTACATCCAACGGCTATGATTTAGACGGCGATGGCGAAGGTGGTGGCAAAGAAAAGGGAAAGGGTAAAGGAATTGGCGATAACGATGGCGATGGAAAAGGAAAAAATAACGGAAAAGGTACAGGTTCTGGTTATAGTTTAAATGGTCGAAAAGCATTATCAAAACCAAAGCCCGACAGCAGTTGCAGCAACGATACAGGAAATGTAGTTGTTGAAGTTACCGTTGATAAAAATGGAAATACAATAAATGCAGTTGTTGGAAAACGAGGCACAACCGTAACTGCCAAATGTCTAAAAGACCAAGCCAAACAAGCCGCAATGGCAACCAAATGGGCAACCAGCCCCGAGGGAACCGAACAACAAGTGGGCGAAATTATTTACTCTTTTGGGCTGAATTAAATTTAAGGATTTATTGTTTTTTCTTCCTTTTTCTCATTGTTTAATAAAATAGGTTCTTCTTTAGCAAACTTATTTTTAGTAGGCAATTTATAACTCAACGAGAATCCAAATTTTTGGGTATCAGTTTTATTGCTTAATAAAAGTGGGGTATTGTAGGAATTAAATTGCATTTCATTGGTATTAAAAATATCATCAAAATAAACAGAAACTGAAAGTTTATCGTTTAGGAATTTTTTGGAAAAGTTCAAATCCAATGCCGAATTTAATGGTTTTGTGGCTACAAAATAATAGTAATTTCCATTTGGAGTAATATGAAAATACTCGGCAACAAACTTGATTTTTTTCGGTAAAACTATTTGCGACATTAAGCTAAATACCCAAAATGGTTTAGAGTCAAATTCTGGCAATTTATGTAAATTATAACCAGCATACAAGAACAAAAAATTCATCTCATCTGGATTTACATTCATCTTCAATGTTTCAGCTACTCCTTTGGTAAACAGCATATAAGGTATTGGAAAACTAATATTAAAATTCTTCGTTTGAATTTCTGGAATATTAATATTGTTTGTAATTATTACATTACTATTTGTTGTAATTCGAGTTGCAACATAGTTAGAAATATTGCTTTGGCTAAAGCCAATATTTGCATAGTTAAAAGCCGTTAATTTTACTTCAAAATTGTCATGAATTGTAGGTTGCAGGTTTGGATTTCCAACCGATATATTATTTGGATTTTGATAAGTAGTATTATTTGGGTTCAATACACTCGTACTTGGAAGCGTAATTTTTTTATTATAATTGGCATTCAAATTAATTTGTTTTGTCAAATTATATTGAACACTTGTGTTTGGAAAAAATCGATATTGCTGAAATGGAGTTAAATTTCCTGTAAGGGTTTTGCCCGAAATATCATAATCCTCACTTCTTAAACCAAATATTAAATCAAATTTTTTGATGGTTGTTTGCAATTCAAAATAAGTCGATGCCGTACGACGCTTGTAGTTTAAATTTGTAGTATTTTGATTTTTTGTATCAAAAAATAACTGGTCATACAAACCTCCAAATCTTATTCTTCCATCGTCAAATATTTTCAAAGATTGGGTATAATCGAATGAAAAATTATAATTCCGTTGTTCGGAAAAATTATCTAAAATCGGTAAATTTAAGGTTACCGAATTCATCTGAAAATCATTTGCATTTTTATTAAAAATAAATTTAAAGTCCAGTTTTTTATCCTTATCAGTAAATCTTTTTTGATAAGTTGCAACTGCTTCATTTCGTAAAGTCTTACTATCACCAATTTCTTTGGATACAAATCCCAAACCTTGCGAATCGGAATTGAAATTGTTGTTATTAAAATTGACATCGTAATTCAACAATAATCTATCAATTCCCAAGTCAAATGTTAATGCCGATTTTACAAAAGTGCCCCGATTTATTTTATCCGAATCAACTTTATTAAGAAGGGTTGTAGTATTATTTTCGGTTTTAGTATTCTCTGACCAAAGTGCATTTTCACGATAATTTTGTCCTACATTAAACTGCCATCCAAAATATTTATTTTTGGCATTAAGCAAAATGCTGTTGCTGGTTCGTAATCGAAATTTGTCATAATTAGTAAAACTGGTGCTGTTAGAATAAGTGGCACTTAGATATTTTTTAGCATTTTTATTGGTAATAATATTAAGAATTGCACCGCCAGAAGTAGCAGGAAATTCGGCACCTGGTTGGGTAATAATTTCAATTTTTTCGATAGAATTTGCAGGCATCGATTCTAAAAATGAGTTCAATTCGTTACTAGAAATATTTAGTGGTCGTTTGTCCATATACACTTCAAGTTGTTTGCCTTGATACATCATTCCTGCTATATCCGAAACTAAAAGACCAGGTAATTTTTTAATTCCTTCCATTACCGACCCCGAATTTAGGTGGGGCTGGTCTGCAAAATCAAAAATAGTTCTATCAGCTTTTTGTTCAACTGCTTTTTTCTCTTTTGTAATTACAACATCTTTTAGTTCGGTTGTTTTGGTAGATTTTTCTTGGGCAAGAATATTTAAAGTAAAGGCAAATAAAATAAAAAATATTGATTTTTTCATTAGATTGATTTTTTTTAATAAGACGATTTTAAAAAGAATTTGTTACAAAATAATTCTATTAAAATCAATTCGCATTTGTAGCCAATACAAATTTTAATTTATTTTTTGCTCCAATTTGCATAATATCAACCAAATCCTGAACGGTGCGATTTTGAGCAATTCGCAACACAACTGTTAAATCTTTGGTTTTATCAATCTTGCTCATCAAACTGATTTCCAAGTTGTTAATATCAACTTCTTCTTTATCAATAAAATATTTTTTATCTTCCGTAACCGATAAACTTATAATTTGTTTATTTGTTTTTTCGTTATTTTTAGAATTTGGTAAATTCATTTTTATCACATTAGGATTTGCCAATGTTGATATAATTAGAAAGAAAAGCAACAAAAAAAACATAATGTCGCTTAACGATGAAGTTGCAACTTCGGCATGAAACCGTTTATTTCTTTTTATCATTTGGTCGTTGAATTGTGTTTATAAATTCTAATATTTGGCGTTGAATATCAAGAGCAAAACCATCAATTTTTCCGTTAAAAAGATGGTAGGCACTATAAGCAACAATGCCAACAATTAATCCAGATCCCGAACTAATCATTTTTTCATACAAACCGCCAGAAATATTACCAATACTTATATCTTCGGTAACCGAAATGCTATAAAATATCTTAATTACTCCGCCAATAGTACCAATAAAACCAAGGGTTGGTGCAATACCTGCAATTAAACCAAGTTGACCTAAATAGCGTTCCATCTGTCCGATTTCAATATTTGCAGCTCGTTCCATATTAGATTCAATTTCAGATATAGGGCGACCGATGGTTAAAATACCTTCGCTTAATACATTTCCAACCGCTGCATTTGACCTTTGAGCAACTGTATTTGCCATATCTAAATGACCAGAATTCAAATTTTCTTTAATATCGTGCATCAAATTTTTATCAATTTTAGCCGATTTTCTAATATATAAAAACCGTTCTACAATAATATAGAAAGTATAAAAAAGCAAAAAACCAATAGGAATTAGGAAAACGCCTCCTTTTAATAAAAATTCCAGTACTGAAATCTCATTATTTGGAGCAATCTTTGCAATATTCAAACCAGTTGTGGTATTTGTCAAACTATCAGTTTGCAGTCGAAAAAATGTAATCATATTTATTGTATTTTTATGGTGTAAATTCTAAAAAATATTTCAATTTTGTAATCAATTACAATATTAACTCAAAAAAATAATAAATATTGCAATTTTAGAAAAAAATTAACAAAAATTATGACCTATCAAGAAACAATAAATTGGATGTTTGCCCAGTTGCCAATGTATCAAAATATTGGAAAACAAGCTTATAAAACCGATTTGTCGAATACAATATTGTTGGCAAAACATTTAGGAAATCCCGAATTTTTTTTAAAAACCATTCATGTTGCTGGAACAAATGGCAAAGGTTCGACTTCGCACATGTTAGCTTCAATTTTGCAAGAATCAGGCTATAAAGTTGGTCTTTACACCTCTCCTCATCTAAAAGATTATAGAGAAAGAATAAAAATTAATGGGCAAATGATTTCTGAAGATTTTGTGATCGATTTTATTGAACAACATAAGCCTTTTTTTGAAGAAAATGATTTAAGTTTTTTTGAAATGACGGTTGGTTTGGCTCTCGACTATTTTTTGAAAGAGCAAACAGACATTAATATAATTGAAGTTGGAATGGGAGGGAGGCTAGATTCTACTAATATTATTACGCCTTTAATTTCGGTAATTACAAATATTGGTTTAGATCACATACAATTTTTAGGAAACACTTTGCAACAGATTGCCACCGAAAAAGCAGGAATTATAAAAACAAACCTTCCAGTTGTAATTGGCGAATATCTGCCCGAAACAAAACCTATCTTTGAGGCAAAAGCAATAGAAAATAATTCTAAAATTTATTTTGCATCAGATATAATATCAGATGATTACGAGTCAGATTTGAAAGGAAATTATCAAGTTTCAAATAGAAAAACTGTTTTGCAAACCATTCGAATCTTGCAAGAACAAAATCAACTTCTAATTTCAGAAAATAATATCAAAAATGGTTTTTTAAATGTGATTAAAAACACTACTTTGCAAGGAAGATGGCAAAAACTGAAAGAAAATCCACTTGTAATTGCCGATACGGCTCACAACAAGCACGGACTTGAAATTGTGCTAAAACAAATTCAAGAACAACAATTTGACAAACTGCACATTGTTTTTGGAGTAGTTAATGATAAAGATTTAGATTCTATTTTACCTTTATTTCCTAAAAATGCTATTTATTACTTTTGTAAGCCCAATATTCCACGAGGGTTGGATGCAATAATTTTACAACAAAAATCAGCTAAATTTGAATTATATGGCAATGTATATAATTCTGTATCAAAAGCTTACAAAACTTCAATACAAAATGCAAACGAAAAAGACATGATTTATATTGCTGGAAGCACATTTGTTGTTGCAGAGGTATTATGATTTTTTTAAAAATTTAAAAATATGATTATCAACTAATTAAAAATTAATAATAAAAAAAAACAAATAAAATTAATTTTTTTCTTGCAAAAATAAAAAGAAGATGTATATTTGCACTCGCAATAAG
The DNA here is from genome assembly GCA_020720185.1 of Flavobacterium psychrophilum. Taxonomy (GTDB): domain Bacteria; phylum Bacteroidota; class Bacteroidia; order Flavobacteriales; family Flavobacteriaceae; genus Flavobacterium; species Flavobacterium psychrophilum_O. The sequence continues at coordinate 9,470 of DYPB01000077.1, forward strand.
GGAGAAATTTATTATTGTTTTAGGGCGATTAGCTCAGCTGGTTCAGAGCACCTCGTTTACACCGAGGGGGTCGGGGGTTCGAACCCCTCATCGCCCACAAAACTTCTCTATAAATTGGGAAGTTTTTTTTTAAAAAAACTTGTAAAAGTAAAAATT
>DYPB01000277.1 GCA_020720185.1 Flavobacterium psychrophilum
TGTGCACTCCGTGTCGAATAGGGTTCACCAGCAAATTGTCCTTCAAAAACATAGTGCTTGCCATTATAGGTTTGTTTATAAACTTCTAATGTTTTAATTATTGAAAATGGCAACATTACCATTCTGTCTTTCATCCCTTTGGCATTTTTTATATGAATCTTATGTTCATTAAATAGGATATCACTCCATTTTAGGTTTACTATTTCGCTTACCCGCAGTCCAGCACCATAGCCTATCAATAATAATAGTTTATGCTTTGGATTATCAACAACTTTAAAGAGGCTTAAACATTCGTCCATGGTTAAAACTATGGGTAATTTTTTTTCGCTTTTTGGTCGTGGAAGTTTAATTTCAAAATCTTTTTTGCCTAAAACTTGGTTGTAATAAAACTGTACTGCGTTTACCATCGTATGTCCAGTAGAGGCCGATAGTCCATTTTCCATTAATTTTCCTAATAGACCTATTATTTCTATTTGGGTTATTTCTTCTGGGTTTTTGTAATCAAAATGCTTTAAAAATTGTGTAAAGGCATTACAATAATTGCGCATTGTGGCGGTACTATAATTTACTGACAAAAGCGTATTCAACATTTTCTCGACATAGTTTTTGCTGCCTTCTGGCAAAAGTGCATAAATACTTTGCTTGGTTTTTGCAATATCCAATTGTTTTTTGTTGGGCATTTTTTTGGCATGTAAATATCCTTTTGGTAAATGGTTTTCTAACACAATCTCATGGTCTTGCATTTGTAATTGCAAAGTTTCTAACATAAAAGGCGTGGCTGGCAACAAATAGCAATCATTTGGCTTGCTGTACTTTGTCATCGAAAATCTTTTTAGTTTTTCGTGTATTGCAATTATTTTTGGCACATAAACTTCCATCCAGGATTGATCGGTATGGTGAATTTTAATTTCAATTTTTCCTTTTATAACTGCTGCTGTTTTATCATAAAAAATGTTATCAAAAAAAGCTGTTTTTTGTAAAATTGCTTCTACTTTCGTTTTGTTTTTCAAACTTCGATAAACCATATAACATTTATATCCCTTATTCCAATAGGCACTTTTTGATTCTAATAGTTTTTTGGATGTTTCCTGATGGTAATTCATCTTAAACAACCAATACTTACCAATAGGGGGTAACAACTGCAAATTCAACTTTTTTTCCAATAACAAATCTGTTGTTGTATGTTCAGGATTACTCTTTTGTGAGTCTAACTGAAGTTCGCTATTTAAAGCTATGGGCAAATGGTCTCGGCCGCTCTTGCCGGTTGCCGGTTGTGTTGATTGTGCTTGTTTGGGATTTTCTATTATTAAATCTGGAAAATGTTGCAATAAATCTTGATAGGCTTGGGTTGAATAATCTAAATACCAACATTTGTGGGTATTGCTATATTTGGCTCCAATGGTTTTTAATTTTATAATAATAGCTCCATTTATTTTAAAAAAGATACCAGTTCTATAGGCGTCTCTGTGCCATATCTTTTTAATAACTATGCTGTTTGAATATATTTTTTCAAACATTAATGGTTTTTCAGATATGTAATTTGATGGTTCCAAAAAGAAGATAAGTTTCAGATTTATTGTTTACATTTTACAAATATATTGCATTTTATTTTTAAAAAAAAACTTTTCTATCACTTCCAGTGCATTGATTTTTTAAATAATACAAATAAAGTAAACTATAGATTTATGAATTTTTATTCAATAGTTTCCGATTTT
>DYPB01000278.1 GCA_020720185.1 Flavobacterium psychrophilum
TTAATAATTATATAAGGGTGCATTTTTGTTGATAACACTTGTAATATATTGATTTATAATTTATTGGCATTTGAAAAATTGTTCTTAAAATGTTCATTTGTTGTTAATTAACTTTAAGAATATTTGCTAATTTACTGTATTATAATTAGTTATGCTGTTTATAATTTTTTATACAAAATATTGGACCGAAATACCGGTAACTTTGTATCTTACCGTGTCATTTCGGAGAAAGTTGGGAGCGTCTATTGTATTAATACGAGCAGCATAACTGCCTGATATTCTTTAACATGTTTTGCCCCAACTTTCAATGCTCTTTCAATACTGAATCCGGTACATTGAGCTGCTTTTTAACGGCAAGCCCGCATTTATGATTGTAGTACAAAAGAGAGTTCCGAAATTTAGTGTCAAATATAATTGTTTTTTTTTATGAATCGTCAAATTTTAGCTTGCAATGTAGGCTTAGATATTTCCAAAGCCGATTTTAATGCTTGTATTTTAACTACTTACAACGATTACAGTCGTATAAATTCGGGTTCAAAAGTTTTTCAAAACTCGCCCAGCGGTTTTACCGTTTTTTTTTCTTGGTGTAACAAAACTGTAAGTTTTGAAAACAAAAGCTTTACAATGGAATTTACGGGGCGTTACAGCGAAAAAATTGCCCATTTTCTATATGAAAAAAAAAGCACTGTTTTCATGGTTTCGCCTTTTAAATCCAATCGTTTTCGCGAAAGCTACGATGCCGATGTAAAAACTGACCAGACTGATGCTTACACATTGGCAGTCATGGGTTTAGAAAGAAAACTCGTAGCTTGGCAACCCGACAGCGAGTTCTTTGCAAACTTAAAAATCATTGTTAGAGAACGTTACGGTTTGATAAAGCAAAAAACAGCCATTAAAAACAAACTTCATGCTTTGGCGTATGCAGCCGCCGCTGTTGCGCCAACTGTTGAGCGGTTAAAAGAACAAATGAAGCTCATTAACAAGCAAATACGCGAAATTGACAAGCAGATTGAAAACTATCTTAAAACCGATGAAAAAATTTGGCAAAAGGTTGAAAATCTGCAAACTATACCCGGTATTGGCTTGACCACTATTTCAACCATTTTGGTCGAAACCGATGGGTTCCGTAAAACAGCAAATGTGAAAGAACTAACGGCTTTTGCTGGATACAAGGTAACCATTAAAGAATCAGGTATTTACAAGGGACGGAGTCATATTTCCAAACGAGGAAATAAATTTATAAGACAAGCCCTGCACATGCCCGTTTTGTGTATCATTCAGATTAATCCGCTCTTTAAACCCAAGTATTTAGCACTGAAAGCTCGCAAACCCAAGCCTATTATTGCCACAACAGCAATAGAACGTAAAACGCTGATTTTGATGTATTCAATGTACAAAAACGATTCTACTTTTAATGCAAACTATTTTAATAACAAACAACATGTAAACTGACTTTTTTCATAAAACCCTATGTATTTAAAACAGTAACAAACTGTTAATCAAATACAAAGCATCAAAAAAAATGATGCTTATGGTATAGTATTGTTCAAAAAAAAAGCAATTTTTGTTTTTTTCAAAAATAGAACTCTTTCATTTTTAGCACATTCTATTTTTCACGTTCTTGCAAATCTACAAAATTCCCATTTCTAACCACTAAAAATTCTTTGTTAATTTTTGTTAAAAAATTTGGTGGTTAGCATGGTACATGTTA
>DYPB01000078.1 GCA_020720185.1 Flavobacterium psychrophilum
ATTAGATTGGAGTATTTTATAAGTTTGTTTGCCATAAGACTGACGGATGAAAAAACAGAGTAGGTTTAGATAACCTCCAAAACTCGTTCTAATGCCATCCCTCGAGATCCTTTTATTAAAAGGCTTGCATTGATGGGTTTATTTTGTTTAATAAAAATGACCAAATCATCAAATGAATTGAAGAAGTAAAAATTTTCCTTTTCGATTTTATTATTATAAAAATCATTTCCAACAAAATAGCAGGTGGTTTTTTCTTCAATCAATAGTTTATGGATCAGTTGTTTATGTTCTGATGCACTTTCATTTCCCAGTTCAAACATATCTCCTAGAATCATTAATTTATTAGGTTTTTCTAATTGTAAAAAATTATCAATAGCCACAACCATACTGCTTGGGTTAGCGTTGTAGGCATCTAAAATAATTTCGTTAGAATTTTTGCTAATCAACTGGGAACGATTGTTTTCTGGCACATAACTTTCAATGGCATTTTTAATATTAAAATCTTCAATATCAAACAGTTTGCCAATAGTTATTGCGGCATTAATATTGTTTGCATTATATAGTCCAATTAAATTTGAAGTAATTTTTATGCCATTATATTCAATTTTCACAAATGGATTTGCAGTAATTTTACTGATGTTTACAAACGCTTCGGGTTTATTAATTCCAAATGTTACGGATTTAATTCCAATAGATTTTTCCGTTTGAATAACATCTTCAAGATTTACCAAAACGGTTTTATCATTCTCTAAAAGATATTTATACATTTCACTTTTGCCAGCAATTACGCCATCAAAGCCACCAAAACCTTCTAGATGAGCTTTTCCAAAATTGGTTATATAACCAAAATTCGGTTGTGCAATGCTACATAAAAACTCAATTTCTTTTTGGTGATTGGCACCCATTTCTACAATACCTATTTCTGTTTGATTAGTAAACGAGAGTAATGTTAATGGCACTCCGATATGATTATTCAAATTACCAATGGTTGCGGTAGTTTTATATTTTCTTGATAAAACACAGTTTATCAATTCTTTAGTTGTGGTTTTTCCGTTACTTCCTGTTAGAGCAATTATTGTAGTTTTGAGATAATTTCGATGATATTTCGCCAATTCTTGCAAACATTCCAAACTATTTTCTACTAAAATGGTTCTTTCGTCAATAAAATAATCTTTGTTATCAATAATTACAAATTTAGCTCCTTTGTTTATGGCTTCTTCCGCAAAACTATTTGCGTCAAAATTATTGCCTTTAATAGCAACAAACATTGAGTTTTCAGTAATTTTCCGAGTATCTATATACAAGGCATTACATTTCAAAAATGACTGATGTATTTTCTCTAATTTCATAATTAGGTGGTATAAAAAAAGCCCTTTTTCAAGGGCTTTAATTAAAATTTTATTTATCCATTGGTTTTCCCTTAACGGTTTTTTTGTTAGATTTTGGTCCTACTTTAGACATTGCACATCTAAAACCAATATAATCTGTTGCCATATCTTGTGGGAAATATCTTCTAGAGGCTGGGTCGAGCCAATATGCTCTATCTTTCCAAGAACCGCCTTTGTAAACTCGAACATGATCGTCTATTAGGGTTGTTCTTTTCGATGATTTATCATAAGTTCTAACCATTACTCCTAAACTATCAGTACTTACATTGTGTTCTGGAGAGTCATACATTTTAAGTTTTGGAGATTTTTGATTTTGCTCATCTGATCCAAATTTAAAATATCTGATGGATGATCTATCACCATCTTTATAATTAATATTATCACTTTGGCTAAAGTTTTGTCTTAAATAAGTTTCTTGTTCATCAACTGGTATTTGTGCAATTTGTCCAGGAAGATATCTTGCAATAACCTTACCGTTAGCTAATGTATCATAAACTTGTGTGTCAGAAGTTACTAATTCTACTTTACCATCTTCACCAATGGCGTTTTTCATATAAGTATTACCTCTATAATAATTAAAATCATTCATTTCATCATCAACTTGAACACGGTAAACATCAGCAACCCATTCAGCAACATTTCCTGCCATATCATATAAACCGAAATCATTTGGAGGATATGCTTTTACAAATTGTGTAATATCAGCACCATCATCAGACCAACCTGCTAATCCGCCGTAATCTCCTTTTCCTTGTTTGAAGTTAGCTAATTGATCTCCTTTTACTTTTCTTTTTCCAGAACGAGTATAACTTCCAGACCATGGGTATTTCTTTTGTCCTTTATATACATTGTATTCTCTTTGCCCTACATCGGCTGCAGCGGCATATTCCCATTCGGCTTCGGTTGGTAATCTGTATTCTGGTAAAATTATTCCTGATTTTCTTTGAGCATATACATTTTTCGCTTCTTTTACAGGTTTTCCTCCTTTTGTAGTTGCTTTTGATTTAGTGTTTTTGCTTGTTTTTGCAGCAACTTTACTTCCTCCTTTTGTGTTTTTACTTCCTTTAGATTTTACACTCGATTTATTTGCAGGAGTTGCCTTTACACCTTTTTTCAAAACAATTTTGTCATCACCACCAAATATTTTTGATGGAGTTGTAAGATAAGCATCGGTATCAAAATTGGCATCAGCTTTTTCATCTGTTATTTTAGCATCTTTTTTGATATAACCTTCTTTTTCAAGAATATTCTCATTCACACGATTGGTTCTCCATTTTGCAAATTCAGTAGCTTGTACCCAATTTACACCTACAACAGGATAACTACCATAAGCAGGATGTCTCAAATAGTTATTAGTCATTGTTTCGTTATATCCCAAACGATTTCTCCAAACTAATGTATCAGGAGATGCTCCTGTATAGATATTTGTATAAGTCTCATTATCCGGAGGAAAAACTCTTTTTAACCAATCCAAATATTCCATATACATAAAATTTGTAACTTCTGTTTCATCCATATAAAATGATTGCACATGTTGTTGTGTTGGTGAGTTATTCCATTCGTGCATTACATCGTCTTGCACCTTACCCATAGTAAAAGTGCCACCCTCAATAGCAATTAGACCAGGACCTGGCATTTGCTTCTTATATTTAGAATTGTATTGAAACCCTCCTTTTGGGTCATTAATTTTCCAGCCTGTCGATGACGACACATTGTTTGATGATTGTTTGCTACAGCTAGCAAAACCAAATAATACGGCTACTGCCAATAATAATCTAACGGTCATAATTTTGTTTACTTTCATAAGTGTGTGAGGTAAATTTTTTCGTGGTGCAAGTTAATAATAAACCTTTAACTTACAACATTTTTTATTAATAATTAAAAAAAAATTTTTTTTAGTGATCGTATTTACTGTAAGAACGCTATTTTTGTTTTTTTATTACAATTTTATTAAAAATATTTTTTGACGGTTTGTAATAATATTTATTATTTTGAGTTATGCTGTAATATAGTTCAAAATTAAAACAATTTTTAAGAATGAAAAAGAGAATTATAATTACCTTATTACTTACAAATTTCATCTCAATTGCCCAAAATAAAAGCAATGTTTCATTGGACTGGGTTTTAAATAAAAAATATTCCTATGGTTCGTTTGAGGTAAATATTCCTCAAATTAACACTAATGGATTTGAATTTGATTTGTCTAAAAAACAAATATCTTTTCATATTAGATTAAAACAAACGGCAAATGTTGATGAAAATTCACTTCAAATTTTGGATATTGTTTACCAAAATATTTCTGAAAATGAATTAGGCGAATTGAATAAATCGGTTATAACATCAAATATTGATGCAAAATTATCAAATATTATTGCCCGAGAAGACAGAATGGTAGAGATAAGTTTGAATCCTATTGTTAAAATTGGCAATCAATATCAAATCATAAAATCGTTTTCATATAATTTTTCAGTTTCAAATAACGATAGAATTTCTGCAAATAATAATCTTGCTACAATTACAAATTCAGTTTTGTCCACTGGCGATTGGTTTCGTTTTTATGTAACAAAATCAGGGGTTTATTCATTAAACAGATCTTTTTTAGAATCAATAGGCATTGGTACTGCTGGGATTAATCCTAAAAAAATAAAAATTTATGGCAATGGAGGTAAGATGTTACCATTAAATAATTCAACTTTTTATCCCGATGATTTGGTAGAAAATGCTATTCAGGTTATTGGTGAAAATGATGGTGTTTTTAACGATAATGATTATGTAGTTTTTTATGCTGAAGGGGTTGATACTTGGAATACGGATAGTCAAACTTTTGTCAATTTATATGCCGATAAATCCTATTTTTATATCAATGTGCAAGGAGTAGATGGCAAACGAATTAGTGATATGACCCAACCAGTTGGAGCCGTAACTACTACAATATCAACATTTAATGATACTTCTTATCATGAAGTTGATAAAATAAATATCGGACGATTAGGGCGTCGTTGGTATGGCGAAAATTTTGATATAAATAATGAACAAACTTATGATTTTTATATTCCAAACATAACGGCTGGATCTTTCATAAATACCGAAATTCGTTTTGCCTCAAAAGCATCAAATACAACCACATTTAACACTAAAATAAATGATGTAGATTACGGAAATACCAGTTTAGGAATTAGCACCATATTAAGTGAAGCTATTTCTTTTGTGAATAATGTACCAGCAACCGAAAATGTTGTGGTAAAACTTACCTATTCTAACGGTGGAGCACCTTCTTCTATTGGATATTTAGATTATATTACCTTAAAATCTATAAGAGATTTGAAAGGTTATGGTAAACAATTCCCTTTTCAATATAACGCATCGGCAACAAATATTGGAGTTGGTCAATATAATCTTTCAAATGCCACAAATATCAATCAAATTTGGAATATTACAGATATTTATAATGTAACAAAAGTAGAAAACAACACCGCACAAAGTTTATTTTCTTTTAATGCAAATATGGGAGCAATTCAAAGATATATCGCTATTGATCCAGCTGATTATTATGCTCCAAGTAAAGATGCAACCACACGAATAAGTAATCAAGATTTGCATGGAACAATTTTTAATAACAGTTCAGGAAATTTTCAAAATATTGATTATCTAATAATTACACCAGCCTCGTTAAATGGGCAGGCTGAAAAATTAGCTAATTTCCATAGAACTTACTCTAATTTGAATGTAAAAGTAGTAAACCTCGAAACAATTTATACTGAATTTAGTTCTGGAAAGCAAGATATTGCAGCTATCAGAAATTTTGTGAGATATGTTTATAATAACGCCTCAACACCTTCCAATAAAGTAAAATACCTTAATCTTTTTGGTGATGCGTCTTTTGATTTTAAAAATAGAGTTCCTGCAAATATCAACACAAATATTGTACCTATTTATCATGCTTTGAATAGCAATTCATTAGGAGAATCATCTTTCGTATCTGACGATTTTTTTGGATTGATGGATGCCAATGAAGGAAATTTAGACTATATCTACGGGGGTTTGGATATTGCAGTTGGTCGAATGATTGTAAGTTCAACCCAACAAGCCAGTGATATGGTAAACAAAGTTATTGAATATCATGATTTAAAAGCGTACGGAAACTGGCGAAATAATTATACATTTATTTCCGACGATGCCGATAAAGCATCTGATGTAGAATTGCAAGTGCGGCAAAACAATCTAGCTGATAATTTATGGACAGCAAAACCATTTATTAATATCCAAAAAGTATTATTAGACTCCTATGTTCAAGTAGCATCGGCAGGAGGATACAGATATCCTGCGGCTCGAACCGATATTTTTAATGCTTTTCAAAAAGGATCTCTGGTTTTTAATTATCTAGGGCATGGAGGTGAAGAAGGCTTGGCACAAGAGGCAATTTGGCTAAAAGCTGATGGACAAAATTTATTTAATCAATACAAATATCCATTATTTATTACCATAACCTGCGATTTCTCTCGGTTTGATAACCCCTATCGACCAACAGCTGGAGAATATGTATATTGGAACCCAACAGGAGGTGCCATATCAATGATTACAACCACAAGAGAAATTGGTCAGTTTGGAGCTCAAAATTTTAATGATAAATTACAAGAAAATCTTTTTCCAATAGGAAATAATCATCCAACTATTGCAGAAGCTTTGCGAGTAACAAAAAATAATTATTCAGGAGGTTCAGGTGGAAAAGTCGTGTTTTATTTGGGGGATCCAGCATTATATTTAGCTATTCCAAAACCAAAAGTGGTACTTACAAAAGTAAATGATATGCCAGTAATGGGTGTTATTGACGATTTTAAAGCATTATCATATATAAAACTATCGGGCGAAATTCAAGATGAAAACAGTATTTTACAAAACAGTTATAACGGCGATTTAACCATTCAAATATTTGACAAAAACATACCGAGAACCACTTTAAGTAATGATTATCAGGGATCTATAATACCGTTTACTACCCTTGGCGAAACAATTTTTAGAGGAAACGCATCGGTAACTAACGGTAATTTTGAATTTGGATTTGTAGTCCCTCGAGATATAAGAATACCATTAGGCAATGGTCGAATTAGTTTTTATGGCAAGCGAGGTCAAACTCTTTTAGACAAAACAGGTTATAATACTGATATAAAAATAGGTGGTGTAAATCTTACCGCTGTCGCAGATGTTACACCACCAAAAGTACGACTGTATATGAACGACGAGAGTTTTATAAACGGAGGAATAACCAATCAGAACCCAATATTTTTAACATTTTTAGAAGATGAAAACGGTATTAATACCGCCAGCGGAATAGGACACGATATTATTGGAATTTTAGATGGTAATGAAACCGAACCTTATATTATGAACGATTATTATGAAACCGAACTTAATAATTATAAAAAAGGTAAAGTAAAATTTCCGTTTAAAAATTTAACACTTGGATTGCATACCATAAAATTTAAAGCTTGGGATGTTTATAACAACTTAATAACCGCCGAAATTCAGTTTATAGTAGTAGGAGACGATGGAATGACGCTAACTAATGTTTTAAATTATCCAAATCCATTTGTAAACTACACCCAATTTTGGTTTACACACAACCACCCTTATGAACCTTTGCAAGTACAAGTACAAATAATGACAATTACAGGAAAAGTAATTTGGAGTACTAATCAAATGATTACAACAACTGGTTTTTTATGTAAAGAAATTTCATGGGACGGAAAAGACGATTTTGGAGATAAAATAGGCAAAGGAGTTTATATTTACAAACTAACCGTAAAAGCTACAATAAGCGGAGTTAGTGCAGAAAAATATGAAAAACTTGTTATTCTATAATAAATTATTATATTTGTAGGCTTAATTAAAATTAAAGAAAATGGTAAAAACTTTACTTAAAAAATTCTAAATCATTAATAACAAATGATTTGAATAAAGTTTAACTAAAAAAACAAATCTTACGAATGAAAAAAATTTCAATAATTTTAATTTGCCTTTTAGCAATACAAAAAACTAATGCTCAAGAAAATGTAATCACAACAGGTGTACCATTTTTATTAGTAGCCGCTGATGCTCGATCAGCAGGATTAGGAGATCAAGGAGTCGCCACCAGTACCGATGCTTATTCACAACAATGGAATCCAGCAAAATATGCTTTTATAAAAAAGCAAATGGGTTTTTCAGCCAGTTACACCCCATATTTAACCAGTTTGGTGAATGATATTTCATTAGGACAAGTTACTTTTTTTAACAGAATTGACGATAGAAGTGCTTTTGCAGTAGGTTTAAGATATTTCAGTTTAGGAGATATTGAATTAAGAAAAGATTATAACGACCCCGCAGTTGTAGTTACTCCAAACGAGTTTATTTTAGAAGGAACTTATACCTTAAAAATTGCCGATAAATTCTCAATGGGAGTATCGCCAAAATACATTCGATCAAGCCTAAAAATTCCAGATGAAAATTTAGATACCAGTTCAGCATCAACCTTTGCAGTAGATGTCTCTGGTTATTGGCAAGGAGAAGAAACCGCTTATAATGATTTTAACGGAAGGTTGCGTTTTGGTTTCAATTTTCAAAATCTTGGACCAAAAATCATTTATGATAAAGCAAGAGCAAATGATCTTAGCGGTAATTTTTTGCCAGCAAATTTAAAACTTGGAGCAGGATACGATTTTGGAATTGACCAATACAATAAAATTTCGGTTAGTGCAGAATTTGCAAAATTATTAGTACCAACACCACAAAACAATGATTTGAATGGAGATGGAACAATAACCGCAACAGAAATTTCACAAAATAATGAAAATTATCAAAGCATAGGATGGACATCAGGTATTTTCAAATCATTTAATGATGCACCAGGTGGAATGAGCGAAGAGCTGAAAGAAATTACCTATTCATTAGGAGCCGAATATAATTATCAAGATTCGTTTGCTTTAAGATTAGGATACTTTAAAGAACATCAAGATAAAGGAGCAAGAAACTTTTATTCGCTCGGAGCAGGCTTTAAATACACCACTGTAAAAATAGATGTTTCGTATTTGTTTAACGCATCAAATATTAAAAGCCCATTAGAAAACACTTTGAGATTTTCTTTAAGTTTTGATTTTGGAGATGATTATGACGATAATTAATTAAAAAATATAAAGAACAAAAATCCAAATTTCTATTTGAAATTTGGATTTTTTTACCTAAAAACTATTAATATTATTATGAAGGAAATAAATATAACTACAAAGTTTCTGATTTTTGAAAATCAAACGGAATTGTCTATTGAAATTCAAGACCTGATGGAGCAAGCCATAAGTATAAGAAAAACAGCATATGCACCCTATTCAAAATTTAGAGTAGGAACAGCCTTATTGCTTGATAACGGAAAAATTGTATTAGGATCTAATCAAGAAAATGCAGCCTATCCATCGGGGCTTTGTGCCGAAAGAGTTGCTATTTTTGCAGCAGGATCAAACTATCCAGAAGCAAAAATTGTAAAAATGGCCATTACAGCAGCATCCGATACAAATACTACTACTGCACCCATTCCGCCTTGTGGTTCTTGCAGACAATCTATTGCCGAGTATGAAATTAAACAAGACCAGCCAATTGAAATTTATTTTATGGGAGAAATTGGAGCAATTTATAAATCAGATTCATTAAAAAATTTATTGCCTTTTATGTTTGATAAAAAATTCTTATAAACAAACAAGATTAATTATCTACAAATTGATATAAAAATAAATCACTTCGAGAACATTTATTTCTTCATAAATATAATTTTACAAGGTATATAAATTCAATACCCCTACATTCATTTATAAAAACTTTTGAGTAACAATAATTAGACAAATAAAACAGTCTATACGATGTTACTGACACTTCGTTAACAATTAGGAATAATCATTTTAAATAGATAACTAATTTACTTTGCTCGGGACGGAGCAATTTAGGAAGGTTTTACCAGCAATAGCAAGGGTTCCTTAATTTCGATTACAAACAAAAACGAATCACAAACTACAATTTTTAGTAATATTCAGTGCACCCTCCACCCTCCACCTTTCATCTTTCATCTTTCATCTTTCATCTTT
>DYPB01000279.1 GCA_020720185.1 Flavobacterium psychrophilum
AAAATTTATATAAACATGGAGTAATAAAAATTTTCGCTGATGTTTTTTTATATTATTTGAAAGATTTCTGATTCAGAAAAAATTAAAACTGATAATAAACAATAAAATAAATACAAAAAACATGCAATATATTTGATATTTTATTTTTTGGACATGCTTTTTTTATCACCGTTCGTTTAGCGCGTGTACGTATTTGAGAAAAGTCAATAAATAAAATATTATTTATCTAACATCGAAGTATTTCAAATATTCCTAAACTCTTTTCAAATATAGATTTTAATGGAAATACGGCGGGAAGTTCTATATGTATTTTGGTTTTCATTTCTTTAACATTAGCAGCAACCTTGATAATCTTCAATTGTATGGTTTTCATAGTTGCATTTTGAAACTCGGTTCCTATAAGTATTTGTTTTTGAAGGGCATGTATTAAAACATAAGCTGCTGAATGTAAAAATAAGCGAAATTGATTAGCTAAAAAACTATTACACGACATTCTATCTGATTGTAAATATGTTTTATGGTCTTTTATCCTTAATTCCATGTTGCCTCTCGCACAATAGCCCTTTTCATAGAGCTCTTTCGTTTTAAATTCTCGCAAATCTGTAACTATGTAGCGAACATTGGTTCCTTTTGTATTTACTTCTACTTTTACAATTACTCTTTGTGAGTTTTGCCATGTTGATGCCTGATATTCAAATGAATGATAGCGTTTAACAGGCTTTTTGTATTGATTATATTCTCTTTCCGCACTTTTTATAGTGGTATCGGCTAATTTATTTAATACAGTATTGCTAGCTAAACCAGTGATAAAATTCGTTTTTTTCTCTAAAAATGTCCAATCCATAAACTCTTTGCAACAAAAATGGCCATCGCCTCTTACCACTATTTTGGTGTTTTTCCATATTTTACGAAGATAGGTAATTATTTTACGAAGAATTTTGCTTATGTTAGCTGTTTTATTACGTCTTCCAGGTCTTAGTATAGTTGTAATTAACTTGCCACTCAGTCCTTCGTATATATGCAATGGCATATAACAGTATTCTCCGTAGTAATCATTGTATTCAATCTCTTGTTGGTGTCCATGGGCATTACTATTAGTGTCATCACAATCCAAAATAATTACGGAAGGCTCTGATTGGTATGATGATATAAAATGATTAATAAATACTTGACCTATTGAATGGAGTTCTTTGGCACTTAGTATGTTTTCTAGCCTGCAAATAGTGGGTTGTGAAGCAAGGGCATTTTCAGATTCAGGCAATCGCCCAGAACAAATCTTAATAATTGAATCATCTCTAAGTGTATCACAGTCATTAGCGTCCTCATAGCCTGCAGCTATTTGATATACACGTTGAGCAATCATGCTTTCTATTGAATGTGTAACATAACTTGCATTTCTATTGTCATTAATACAGTTTGAGACTGATTTTATTATCTTTATGTGGTCTTCAACTGATTTCACAAGCAACAACCCTCCATCTGAAGAGGTTTTCTGAGCTGTAAAGCTTAAATTTAAAGACTTTTTGGATATAAATCCAAGATTAAAAAGATCTGATTGCGTGTTATTTGAAATTTCACTAGTTTTTGTAATTGGATTTTTTGTATTTTTACGCATGGAAAATTTTTTTTTGTTTTTTACACCTCAAAGATAATGATTATCAATGAGATAAACAAAACTTTTCCATTTTTATGAATTATTCAGG
>DYPB01000004.1:0-17172 GCA_020720185.1 Flavobacterium psychrophilum
TTATTTTTATTGCATTTTGAGTTTTCATAACAAAGTCTAATGCGTAATTTGGGTTAAAATAGAAATTTATTTTTTCGCTGCAGATTCCCTATTATTTAAAAAAAAATCATATAAATTGTACAAATTTTGAAAATTAAAGATGTATTACATTTTTTAGGTATTAGAGATTTTAAAAGAATAAATGAAAGAATAGTAATCATAGCAAACAATAGTCTAGCTAATTGTAGTTTTTTGTTATATTTGCATTTTAATATTGAATTTCAAAATAGAAAAAATCATAATTTCTGAATTATATAATGTACGGCATCTGTAATTTATCAAATATTCCATTAAGAATAGAACCCACCGACGCAAGTGAAATAGTATCTCAAGTTTTGTTTGGAGAACATTTTGTGGTTATAGAAAAACAAAATCAATGGTTTAAAATCAAATTGCAATTTGATGATTATGAAGGTTGGATTGATGGAAAACAGAGTCAATTAATTTCAGAAAAAGATTATCTGAAATTAAATTCCGAACCTATTGAACTTAACATAGATTTAGTGGAATATATTACGGCACCAAATAATTTTTTGATGCCCATTTTATTAGGAGCCTCCTTATCATTTTTGAAAAACGACAGCATCAATGTTAATAAATATCAATTTGAAGGCACAAAAATAGTTGGTATTAAACCTAAAACTAATATAATAAAAACTGCTTTTATGTATCTGAACTGCCCTTACTTATGGGGTGGAAAAACACCTTTTGGTATTGATTGCTCGGGGTTTACACAAATGGTTTATAAACTAAATGGGTATAAACTATTTAGGGATGCAAGCCAACAAGCTACACAAGGAGAAACATTAAGTTTTATTGAAGAAAGCGAAGCAGGAGATTTGGCTTTTTTTGATAATGAGAATGGAAATATTATTCATGTAGGAATTATAATGAACGATAACTACATTATTCATGCCAGCGGAAAAGTACGCATTGACCGTTTGGATCATCTAGGAATTTATAATGCAGAGACAAAAAAACATACTCATAAATTAAGGGTTATTAAGAGAATAATTAGAGCATTAGAAAAGTGAAAATAGCCGTAGTAATTCTAAATTGGAATGGAGAAAAATTACTGCAACAATTTTTACCATCGATACTAAATTTTTCAGCCGAAGCTAGCATTTTTGTTGCCGATAATGCCTCGACAGACCATTCTATTGAAGTGCTAAAAACAACTTTTCCTTCGGTTCAAATTATTAAAAACAAAGAGAATTATGGTTTTGCACAAGGCTATAACGAAGCATTAAAAGGGCTTGATTATGATATTTTTGCATTAGTAAACTCCGATATTGAAGTTACCAAAAATTGGTTGCAACCTATCCTCTCAATTTTTAAGAACGAACCACAAACAGCAATTATTCAGCCAAAAATATTAGATTATAAGTCTAAAAATTATTTTGAATATGCTGGTGCAGCAGGTGGATTTATTGATAAATATGGTTATCCATTTTGTCGTGGTCGTGTTTTTAATACCATCGAAAGGGATACTCATCAATATCCAAATACCGAAATATTTTGGGCGTCTGGTGCCTGTTTTTTTATTCGTAAAACTGTTTTTAACGAATTGAATGGTTTTGATGCTGATTTTTTTGCCCATCAAGAGGAAATCGATTTATGCTGGAGGGCTTTTAACTTGGGTTATAAAGTTAAATATAATTCACAATCAACCGTTTATCATGTTGGAGGGGCAACGCTTCAAAAATCAAACCCTCAAAAAACTTATCTGAATTTTAGAAATTCATTATTAATGTTGTTAAAAAATTTACCTAAAAAACAACTGCTACCAATACTCTTTTCTCGATTAATGCTTGATGGTTTGGCTGGAATTATGTTTATATTAAAAGGACAATTCAATCATTGTTGGGCAATTATAAAAGCCCATTTTGTGTTTTATTATTTAATTCCACACAATTTTAAGAAAAGAAAAAATACGCAACAAAACAATTATTATAAAGTTAAAAGTATTGTTTTTAACTATTTTATAAACAAAAAGAAAACATTTTAAATTACAAATGCAAGAAAAAACAAGCCCTCCTGTTGCAAAAATTATTCCAAAGCAATTAAAAAAACACAACCACATTCGGGTTGATAATTACTATTGGCTAAACGACAGAGAAAACCCAGAAGTTATTGATTATTTGAAAGATGAAAACAAATATTATGCCGAAATGACGGCAGAAACAAAAGATTTTCAAGAATTCTTGTTTGCTGAAATGAAGGCAAGAATAAAAGAGGATGATGCCTCTGTTCCATATTTTTACAACGGTTATTTTTATATCACCCGATTTGAAAAAGGTCAAGATTACCCTATTTATTCTCGAAAAAAAGGTTCGCTCACGGCAAATGAGGAAATTCTATTTGATTGTAATCAATTGGCAAAAGACAAACCCTTTTTTCAATTAGGTGGGTTGTCAATTTCTCCTGATAATAAATTAGCTATTTTTAGTTTTGATATTGTTGGGCGTCGCATTTTTAACATTCAAATTAAAAATTTAGCAACTAATGAAATTCTTCCCGATTTAATAGAAAATGTTACAGGTTCTGCCGTTTGGGCAAATGATAATGAAACTATTTTTTATTCCGCTCAAGATGAAAAAACATTACGATCAGACAAAATTTTTAAACACAGATTAGGACAAAAACAAGTTGAAAACGAATTAATATATTTTGAAAAAGATGAAACTTTTAATGTAGAAATTGCCAAATCAAAATCTAAAAAATACTTGGCCATAGAATCATCAAGCACGCTAACTACTGAATATCAAATTCTTGAAGCCAATAATCCAGACGGAAAATTTAGACTATTTCAGAAAAGAATTAGAGGATTAGAATACAGTATTAACCATTATCAAGATAGTTTTTATATTCTGACCAATAAAGACGATGCCGAGAATTTTAAATTAATGATAACCAAAGAAAATAAAACTTCTCATAAATATTGGCAAGAAATTATTGCCCACAGGGAAGATGTTTTACTGGAAGATATTGAGATTTTTAGTAATTTTTTAGTATTAGAAGAGCGAACAAACGGACTTACAAAAATTAGAATTATTCCAAACAACGGAGATTCTGAATATTATTTGCCGTTTGATAGCGAAACTTATACCGCATATACAAGCACAAATATAGATTTTGAAACCAATATTTTAAGATATTCCTATCAATCATTAGCAACACCTAGTTCGATTATTGATTTTGATATGCAAACAAAAGTTAAAGAAATTAAGAAAGAGCAAGAGGTTTTAGGTGGAAAATTTGATAAAAACAATTATACCGAAGAACGCATTTGGGCAACCGCATCAGATGGAATAAAAGTACCAATATCATTAGTTTATAGAAAAGATTTATTTCCCCCTTCGGGGGCTAGGGGGCTTGCTCCCCTACTCCAATATGCTTATGGAAGTTATGGCTATTCAATGGACTGTGATTTTTTGACCACCCGATTATCACTATTAGACCGAGGATTTATTTATGCCATTGCGCATATTAGAGGTGGAGAAGATTTAGGTAGAAATTGGTATGAAACAGGTAAATTATTACAAAAGAAAAATACATTTAGCGATTTTATTGCTTGTTCCAAACATTTAATTGAGCAAAAATACACTTCGCCACAACATTTATATGCCGAAGGCGGATCTGCAGGTGGATTATTAATGGGAGCCATAATCAATAGCAACCCAGAGTTATACAACGGAATTATTGCAGCAGTACCTTTTGTTGATGTAGTAACAACAATGTTAGACAACACAATACCACTAACCACAGGTGAATATGACGAATGGGGAAATCCTAATAAAAAAGAATTTTACAATTATATGCTAGATTATTCTCCTTATGATAATATAAAACCACAAAAATACCCAAATATGTATGTATCTACTGGGTTACACGACAGCCAAGTACAATACTGGGAACCTGCAAAATGGGTGGCAAAATTACGAACATTGAAAACGGATAACAACCTACTTTTTTTAGATACAAATATGGAAGCAGGACATGGCGGAGCATCTGGACGGTTTGAAGCTTTGAAAGAATTGGCTAAAGAATTGGCTTTTTTATTAGATTTAGAAAAAATAAGAAAATAAAATGAACGACCCAATTTATGGTAAAATAATTATTTATAATCCATTAATTATACAAATAATCAAGCATCCATTTTTTGAAAGGTTAAAAAATATCTGTCAGATGGGATTGTCTTATCTGGTTTTTCCAGAAACAAAACACAACCGATACGAGCACGCTATTGGCACCATACATCTGATGCAAAATGCTATAAAAACACTCCGAAACAAAGGAATAAGAATTTCTGAAGAGGAAGAAAATGCAATGCAAATCGCTACTTTATTGCATGATATTGGACACGGACCATTTAGTCACGCATTGGAAAACAGTATTGTAGGAATTAATCACGAAACAATTTCAATACTTTTGATGCAAAAACTAAATGAAGTATTTGACCAAAAACTAAACCTTGCAATTGCTATTTTTAGGAATAAATACCATCGAAAATTTATGTATCAATTGGTGTCAAGTCAGTTAGATATTGATCGTTTGGACTATCTGAAACGGGACAGTTTTTATTGTAAAAACCCAAACGGAAATGTAAATGCAGCAGCTATCATAAAAAGCATTACGGTTGTAAACGATGAATTGCTTTTTGAGGAAGATAGTGCTTTGGAAATTGAAAAAATTTTATTAGCTCGAAAACTAATGTATGAAAATGTATATCTTCATAAAACAAGTTTGGTTGCCGAACTAATTTTAACAAAAGTGCTTAATCGAGCAAAAGAATTGGTAGAAAAAGATTTGAATTTAGAAGGAAACGAAAACTTTTTATTTTTTATAAAAAATAAAATTAACGAATCTAATTTTGACGATTTGACTCTAAACAAATTTACTCAATTAACGGATATTGAAATAGTATCGACTATAAGAGAATGGCAAAACAACCCAGATTTGGTTTTAAGTTCATTATCAAAAATGCTAAACCAAAATAGTTTTTTAGAAATAACAATGCAAAACGAGCCTTTTAATAGTAATGACAGCAGGAAAACAAGTTTAAATGAAATGGAATATTCTGATTATTTTATGTTTGATGGAAAAATTACGATAGAAACCTATAATAAAACAAACGAGCCTATAAAAATATGGACAAAAGACAAAAAAGTTGAAAACATTACAGTATTTATTAATCCAGAACATTTAACTCCAATTAATAAATATTATATTTGCTACCCGAAACAGAATAAGATTGAAAAAACTAACTATCTTTTACGACAATTGGTGTCCAAACTGCACTAAATTTTCAAAAATAATACAGCGTTTAGATTGGTTAAATTTGTTAGAAATTAGACCATTACGCCCCGAAAGTTCCGCTCTAACAAAAAAAACAGCCGAACCGCTCCTCGTATCATTTCCTGAAATTGATTTGCAATTAGCACATCAACAAATGGCATCTTATGGAAAGAGCTGGCATTATGGTTACAATTCAATATACTTTATATTTATAAGATTGCCCTTGTTTTGGATATTTATTCCGATATTTTTTATTTTTAAAATTACAAAAATAGGACAATTTATGTATAAAGAATTAGCCGTAAGAAGAAAAATAATTCCCATTCATTGCAATAAAGAATCTTGCGAAATTTAGAAAAAAAATTATATTTGCTACCCAAAACAAAACATACTTACAACAAATAAAAACTAAAAACTAAAAACTTATGACTATAAAAAACACGGCATTAACCCACATTCACGAGGCACTTGGAGCAAAAATATTGCCATTTGCAGGATATAATATGCCAATAACCTACGAGGGAGTTAATGCCGAACACGAAACTGTTAGAACTGCTGTTGGAGTTTTTGATGTTTCGCATATGGGCGAATTTTTATTAACTGGCGAAAACGCATTAGCATTAATACAAAAAATAACCTCAAACGATGCCTCTGTTTTAACCATTGGAAAAGCTCAATACTCTTGTTTGCCAAACAATGATGGCGGTATTGTTGATGATTTATTGGTTTATAAAATGAAAGAAAATCAATATTTATTAGTAGTAAATGCTTCTAATATTGAAAAAGATTGGAACTGGATTTCAGCTCATAATGATTTAGAAGTTGAAATGAAAAATCTTTCGGATGATTATTCTCTATTAGCCATTCAGGGACCAAAAGCCGTTGAAACTATGCAATCATTGACTTCAATTAATTTATCAGAAATTGAATATTATCATTTTCAGGTTGCCGATTTCTGTGGATTTGAACATATAATTATTTCGGCAACAGGATATACAGGTTCTGGCGGTTTTGAGATTTATTGCAAAAATAGCGAAGTAGAAACTATTTGGAACAAAGTTTTTGAAGCAGGAAAAGCATTCGGAATTAAACCCATAGGATTAGCAGCCCGAGATACTTTAAGACTCGAAATGGGTTTTTGTTTATACGGAAATGATATTAACGATACCACTTCGCCATTAGAAGCTGGTTTAGGTTGGATTACAAAATTCAATAAAGACTTTATCAATGCTGATTATCTTAAAAACCAAAAAGAAGCAGGAGTAACCCGAAAATTAGTTGCTTTTGAAATGCAAGAACGAGCCGTGCCAAGACATGATTATGAAATTGTAAACGGTTATGGAAATCCTATCGGAATTGTAACCTCTGGAACCATGTCGCCATCAATGAATGTTGGTATCGGATTAGGATATGTAACCATCGAAAACAGCAAAATAGACAGCAATATTTATATCAGAATTAGAAAAAACGATGTTTTAGCAAAAGTGGTAAAATTGCCCTTTTATAAAAACTAAATAGGATTTTTTATACCTTTACAATAAAATTAAAATAGTATGAATATTTATAACACCATTACTAGAAACTATCAAATTATGAATGGAAAACCAATCATAAAAGAAACTAGCAATTTTATTGTCATGACAACAAAAAACATTAAGAATTAGAAAAATTGATTAACAAAACAAAGAAATGGGAAGAGCATTCGAATTTAGAAAAGGACGAAAAATGAAACGATGGTCAGCGATGGCCAAAACCTTTACCCGAATTGGGAAAGATATAGTAATGGCAGTAAAAGAAGGAGGTCCAAATCCTGATGCCAATTCAAGATTGCGTGCCGTAATCCAAAACGCCAAGGCAGCCAATATGCCAAAAGACAATGTGGAAAGAGCCATAAAAAATGCCTCAAATAAAGACACCGCAAACTATAAAGAAATACTTTTTGAGGGATATGCACCTCACGGAATTGCAATTTTGATAGAAACCGCATCAGATAATAACAACCGCACGGTAGCAAACATCAGAAGTTATTTTAATAAGTGTAATGGAACGATGGGAACCCAAGGATCTGTGGAATTTATGTTTGATCATACCTGTAATTTTAGAATTTCGAAGGGAACTATCGACCCAGAAGAGTTAGAATTAGAATTGATTGATTTTGGAGCAGAAGAAGTTTTTGACGATGAGGACGGTATCCTTATATATGCTCCTTTCGGAAGTTTTGGAGCTATTCAGAAAGAGTTAGAAGCTCGAAATTTAGAGATTTTATCATCTGGTTTTGAACGAATACCCCAAATTACTAAAGAATTAACCGAAGCACAAATTGCAGATGTTGAGAAATTGATTGAAAAAATAGAAGAAGATGACGATGTAATGAATGTGTATCATACCATGCAGGAGTAGTAGCATTAATAAACGATTAAAAACCTTTCAGTTGATTTTGAAAGGTTTTTTTTTGTAATAAATAATTTAAAATAAAAAATCTAGAATTTGTCAGGTGCTTTAAAAATATATTAAATAATATTAAATAATAATTCAGAAGTATTAGGAAAAAAGTTAATAGTGTTAGAAAATGTGTTAGTAATATTAAAAAACAAGTCAGAAGTGTTAAAGAAGTTCTCCGTAGTGTTAAAGAAAGCCTAAATAATATTAAAGAAGTTCTCCGTAGTATTAAAGAAACTCTCCGTAGTCTTAAAGAAACTCTCCGTAGTGTTAAAGAAATTCTCCGTAGTCTTAAAGAAGCTCTCCGTAGTGTTGTTGCAGGCTACAAAGCCTTATTATTATTGAAAAGTATTATTTTTAATAGATTCATAACTTTTATATAAAAAAACCATAAAAAGAATATTATTTTAAGAGAATTGTTTTTAAAAAAAAATATTGCCTTAATAGTAATAATATAAAAAGATGCTATCTTTACCGAAAATAATTAAAGACAATTTAATCTAAATTTTAAAAAAAATGAAACGAAATTTAACAATCTTATTACTACTTTTAATTACATTTTCATTACATTCTCAAGATAGATATAAAACAATTTATCCATATAAAGTTATTCTAGGAATGAATATAATTGACGATTCTTTTAGTACAATTCGGGAGATTATTGATGTTGATAGTAAATTGAATATTGCAGCATATCCATCTTATTTTGGTTTTGGTGTCTTAATTTCTGATAATTTTTCGTTAGAAGGAAGTGTTACCATAAACAAGTATAAAGTAGGTAATATTATTGATGAATCTATTTTGAAAACTGAAAAAGAATATTATGCAATAGATGCAAGTTTAAAATATGATTTGAGTGATGTGAATTATAATTTAGGAATTTGTCCACGATTAACTCCTTATCTTATTGGAGGTATGGGTTTAACATCAATTGGAGACGAGGTACGCCCAACAATTAATTACGGAGTTGGAACCTATTTATGGTTTTCGTTATTAGCTGATAGAGAATTAAATTCTAATTTTTTAGACAATATGGGCTTATTTATCCAAGCCCATGGAAAATCAATTTTTAAAGGAAAATTTGTAGATAATGAGATGCAATATTCATTAGGATTAGTTTATCGTTTTCAATAAATTACTAATTCTATAACGATTCATTAAAATAATGCTACACCATCTTATTCGTCAGCCAAAAAGAAAAAAAGAAAAAACACCATTATTATTGCTTTTGCACGGTTATGGTAGTAATGAAGCCGATTTATTTTCGTTTGCCGATGAATTGCCCGACGAATATTTAGTCATATCTGCACAAGCTCCGTATAGTTTAGGTTATGGCAGTTATGCTTGGTATGCTATTAATTTCGATGCCAATGAAAATAAATTTTCGGATCTGAATGAAGCTAGATTATCAAGAGATTTAATTTCAAATTTTATTGATGAATTAACCCTAAATTATGCTATTGATACCGAAAATATTACCTTAATAGGGTTTAGTCAAGGTGCAATTTTAAGTCTTGCTGTCGGACTTTCATATCCTAAAAAAGTAAGTCGAATAATTGCATTAAGTGGCTATTTGAATACCGAAATATTAGGTGATAATTATGCAGAAAATAATTTTGAGAAATTACAGATATTTCAATCGCACGGCACAGTAGATCAGGTAATTCCTATTGAATGGGCAAGAAAAGCAAAACTATTTTTAGATGATTTGAATATAAAGATGGTTTATAAAGAATATCCTATTGGACACGGCATTTCGCCACAAAATTTTTATGATTTTAAGAATTGGTTGAGACAAAGTTTATCTTTAATTGGAATATAAAATAGTTTGATTTACTTCAAAACTAATTTTTCCGTCCTGATCTACGAAATATTTTAAAAGCACCGCTCCCCAAGTAGTTCCGTTGCTAAAGTCGGCAACAATCCATCGTTGGTTAAGTATTTTTAGTTTATTGATAACAAACTTCATCTCGCCCATTTTGTCATATCCTACGAATTTATTGCCTAACGGGCTGTCGTTATAACTCAATAATTCATTGCTAACAGCAGGAATTAATTTTTCATAATCTATCGGATTTGAATCGTTATTAAAATAATCTTGAGCTTTAGTATCATACTCTAACGAAAAATGATTTGCATCGTCTAATTTAGCATTCAATTCATCAATTTTTTTAATTGATTTTGAGTATTTATCTTGCTCTTGTTTAATTGTTTGGGTTAAATACATATAAGTAAAAAGGTTTAGCAAAACCGCAATAATTGTTATGTAAAGTAATATTGAATTTCTCATTCTTTTTAGTTTTTTAATTCGTAATTTCTAATCCGTCAAAAGCCACAAAAACATTATCTGGTAATTTATTTTGAATATCTTTATGAAATCCAAATTTTTCGCTAATATGGGTCAAATAAGTTTTTTTTGGATGAACCAAAGATATAAAATCTAAAGCATCTTTCAAATTGAAATGAGAATGATGCTCTTCTTCTCTCAAAGCATTAATTACCAATATTTTAATACCTTTTAATTTTTGAATTTCTTCGGTATCAATAGTTTTAATATCTGTTAAATAGGCAAAATCTTGTATTCTAAAACCAAAAACTTGTAATTTTCCGTGCCATGCATTAATCGGAATTATTTCTTGATTATTAATTGTAAAGTTTTTATTATTAACAATTTCATTTACCACAACACTCGGTGCTCCTGGATATTTATTTTCGGTTTCAAAAATATAATCAAAGCGTTTTTCGAGGTTATTAATTACTCGCCTGTGTGCAAAAATAGGCATTGCACCATCTTTAAAATTAAATGGTCTAATATCGTCAAGCCCTGCAGTATGATCAGCGTGTTCGTGCGTAAAAAGAATAGCATCTATTTTTTTGCAACAAGAATTTAACATTTGTTGTCTAAAATCAGGACCACAATCAATAATAACTGAGAAATTATTGGTATAAATCCAAACCGAAACCCGAAGTCTTTTATCTTTGATATCCAAACTATTAGATACGGGATTTGTACTTCCAATAACAGGAATACCTTGAGAAGTTCCCGTTCCGAGAAAATGAATATTAATCATAGTCTGATTTTTGTTAATAATCTTTTGCAAAAATAGGCTAAAATATCCTTTGATACCCCTCCTATTTTGCTAACTTTGCAGAGTATTATAATTATAAATAAAATTTTAAATTCTGATTAGAAAAATTAGGAAAAAATTAAATATCAATGGGAACTGAAATAAAATTAAAAGGCGATAAAGTTATAACCCAAATTCCATCAACAAAGGATAAGGCATTACGGATAAACCTAAACGAAAATATATATGGCACCTTTGCAGAAATTGGTGCTGGTCAGGAAACTGTTCGCCATTTTTTTAGATCAGGTGGTTCGTCTGGAACTATAGCAAAGGCAATGTCGGCTTATGATAAAGATTTTTCTGATGCCATTTATGGTATCGAAGATGATGGTCGATATGTTACCGAAAATCGATTGAAAAAGATGCTTAATCATGAAATTAATCTTATTGAAAATCGATTACACAGAGAGAAACATCCAAATAAAATGTTTTTTAGTTATGCCAATACGGTGGCTACCATTGATTTTGCAAAACAATTTAAAGGTCATGGTTGGGTTGGTATTCGTTTTCAAATAGAGCCTGATGAGGATTATAACGAAATTATAATTCATATTAGATTTAAAGAAACCGATGCTCGACTGCAACAAGAAACATTAGGAGTTTTAGGCGTAAATCTTATTTATGGTGCATTTTATAAATATAATGATCCTAAAAAATTATTAAAATATCTTTATGATCATCTTGATAAAGATCAATTAGAAATTGATACTATAAATTTTTCAGGTCCTCGTTTTGCAACTGTCGATAATCGTTTAATGAGTCTTCAATTGGTTAAAAACAGTATGACAGATGCTGTAATGTTTGATCCAGAAGGTCGCAATATTTTGCCAGCAGCAATT
Organism: Flavobacterium psychrophilum; assembly: GCA_020720185.1. Classification (GTDB taxonomy): domain Bacteria; phylum Bacteroidota; class Bacteroidia; order Flavobacteriales; family Flavobacteriaceae; genus Flavobacterium; species Flavobacterium psychrophilum_O. The sequence continues at coordinate 11,744 of DYPB01000004.1, forward strand.
TTATATAAAAAAAATATATTAGCCCTTCGTGGCAGTTATCGCCCTGTAACTAAGGTAAATATGGATATGTATGAACAGTCCTACAAAATGTTTCTCGAAGAGAATAAGGTTGAGAAAGACAATACACTTGTTATTTTTGAAATAACGCTATCTAATTTAAAATCCCAAGGGGAAATTGACGAACGAGATTTTATGGACAGAGCAGAATTATTATGCTCATTAGGTCATACAGTTATGATCTCTAATTTTCAGGAATATTACAAAGTTGTCGAGTATTTTTCTAACTATACTAAAGCCCGTATGGGATTGGCGATGGGAGTAAATAATTTAATCGAAATTTTTGATGAAAAATATTATCGGCATATGAGTGGCGGTATATTAGAAGCTTTTGGTAAACTATTTTATAAAGATTTAAAGGTTTTTTTATATCCAATGGAAGGAGAAGATGGTGAAATTATAAACTCACAAAATCTTAAAGTTCATCCTCGAATGAAAGAATTGTACAAATTCTTTGCCTATAATGGCAAGGTTGTTGATATTACTGATTTTGACAGAAAGAACCTTAAAATATTTTCAAGAGAAGTCCTAAAAATGATTTGCAAAGGTATTCCTGGATGGGAGGAAATGCTTCCTAAAGGTATTGCCGAAATGATAAAAAAGCATCATTTATTTGGATGCAGATAATACCAAAATAAAAGATATTAAAAGAGAGGAACACGCTATGATAAAATTTGATTAGCGTGTTCTTTCGTTTTTACTGCTGTAATTACCTCGTCAATTATTCCGTTTTCGTCAATTATGAAAGAAATTCTATGAATGCCATCGTAGGTTCGTCCCATAAATTTTTTAGAACCCCAAACTCCAAAAGCATTAATAACTGCTTTATCCTCATCGGCTAATAACGGAAATTGAAATTGATATTTATTTCTAAATTTAGATTGGGCTTCTTGAGAATCAGCAGAAACTCCTAAAATTGCATAATTATTTGCTACAAAACGCTCAAAATTATCACGCAAATCACAAGCTTCGGCAGTACAACCTGGTGTAGATGCTTTCGGATAGAAAAAAACAACTAATTTTTTACCTACATAATCTGTTAGTTGATGTGTTTTCCCATCTTGGTCTAATGCACTGAAATTTGGGGCTTTATCTCCTTTTTTTAGAGTATTCATCTTGCTTTATCTTTTAAATTTATTTTTTGTAATAATATCTTTTAATTTATTTTTTAAATCCTCGCCACAGTCAAAAATCATTTGTTCATTACTAGGAAAAGGTGCCGAGCGTTTGTCAAAATATTGAAAATAATCCGTTTCGCAAGCAGTTTTATCTCCATTAAATGTTGCATAAATATTTTCAAAATTAAATGCACTTGATATTGGGAATGAATCAATCAACTGATTGTTTTTGAAATGGATATAATCAACTTTTGCTGTAAGTTGTACTGTTTTAAATTGTTTATATTCGTATATATTTACTCGAATGTTTTTAAAATTATCAACCCTAATTGGGTTTCCTGCTTGGTCTTTAACAGGATTATTATTAGCATCGAGCAATGGTTTTGTTCCATCTTTTACTTGCTTTTCTTTTATAAATTCTCGCTCTTTTACCTGCTCTGGAGATATATCAATTTGTCTAAAATTAACAATAATACCATAATCATAAGTAATATTTTTTTGTTTATTACTATGATAAACCGTCCATTTATCGTCTAAGCCATAAGTACTAAAGTCTAATAAATCAGTTAATAATCTATTCGGAATAACTTGATTTGTTTCATTTTTTGTAGAAACATTCACAAAATCAGTTCCTAACAATTGAGCATTTTCTATCAAACTTTTTGTATCTTTATAGTTTGAATTTATTTTTTCTAAATACATGAAATCATCGTAGGCTCTTCTGCAATTTATCTTATCTTTTGTGTTTAATAATGCTTTTGAATTGTCATACAAATATTTTGAAAAGTCATTTTTACTACTAATCATTTGTTCTGAATAATTATCAAACGGAAATATTGCATTTCTATTTTCTTCAATTAACAGCAAGGGTAATAAGGGTTTTATAGACTCTTGGCGGCTATTTAATTGCAAATAAGTGTTATAAATTTTTTCAAAATTATTTGGGTTTCTTTCTTTATTCCATAAATTAATATTTGCCAAATCTCGTTCTTTAGCTTTTGCAAAAGCTTCTTCAAGCATATAAACATAGTCTTGTTTCCCTTTGGCATTTTTATTTCCAGACAAACTAGAAAGTGCATTTTGAATTGCACCATCATAATCACCCGTAGTAAGCATTGTTCGTGTTTGTTTTACGCCACATCCAATAATTGATAAGGATAAAACTATTACAATTGTAATTTTTTTCATTCTAAAATTTTGTTTTAAGTATCTCTATACTTCTAAAATGGTTTTTGATTTTTTTATCAAATCCTCATTCTAAAATCATTTCCTCACAAACGGTGGCAACAATTTACTTTTAACTTCTCCAAAACCAATACGAATATCGTGGTTTTCGCAATATCCTGTCATTATAACAGTGTCGTTATCATTAATAAATTTTCGTTCAGTGCCATCATTCATTTTTATTGGATTTTTTCCACTCCAAGTTAGTTCCAACATCGACCCAAAACTATCAGGTGTACTGCCAGAAATAGTTCCAGACCCCATCATATCTCCAGAGTTTACTCGACAACCATTGCTGGTATGATGGGCAAGTTGCTGACTCATTGTCCAGTACAAATATTTAAAATTTGATTTTGTAACCGTTTTAGGCTCAATATTTTCGGGCATAATAGCAACTTCCAAATTAATATCAAATGTATTTTTTCCTTTTTGTTGCAAATACGGTAATGGCGTTGGATCTTGTTTTGGACTTTTAGTTCTAAAAGGTTCTAAAGCATCCAAAGTAACTATCCAAGGTGAAATTGAGGTGGCAAAATTCTTTGCTAAAAATGGTCCAAGTGGCACATATTCCCACTTCTGAATATCTCGAGCACTCCAATCGTTTAACAAAACCATTCCGAAAATATACTCTTCAGCTTCGTGAACAGGAATATTCTCTCCCATAATATTAGCATCGGTTGTGATAAATGCAGTTTCTAATTCAAAATCAACCAATCGGGAAGGACCAAAAACAGGAGTTGTTTCACCAGCTGGCATTAATTGACCCATCGGTCTATGCACTGGAATTCCAGATGGTATTATTGTTGATGAGCGTCCATGATAGCCAACAGGAATGTGCAACCAATTAGGTAACAAAGCATTATCAGGATCACGAAACATTTTACCAACATTGGTTGCATGTTCCTTACTTGAATAAAAATCAGTATAATCGCCAATCAAAACAGGTAATTGCATTTCAACATCATTGATATTGAAAATTACTATTTCTCTTTGTTTGGAATTATCACGAAGTTTAGAATTGTTGCTATCAAAAATATCAGCAATACGATTACGAACCAAACTCCAAGTTTTTTTACCATCCGATATAAAATCATTTAAAGTATCTTGCATAAACATATCGTCGGTTAGTTCTATACCTTCAAAATAGTTTAATTGTTGCAATGCTCCTAAATCTATGGCATAATCGCCAATTCGGGTACCAACTGTAACTATATTTTCTTTAGTTAAAAAAACTCCAAACGGAATATTTTGTATTGGAAAATCAGAATTTCGTGGCACTTCTAACCAAGATTTTCGGGCGGGATTATTTGCTTTTATAGGCATATTTATAATTGAATAATTTGATCGTTAAATTTATATTTTTTAAAGCAAACAAATATATTAAAATTTATTCCACAACAAAATATTTTTTACTATTTTTGTGAAAATTTTAAAGCTATTAAAATGCAACACGATAAAATTATTTTCGACCTTATTAATGACGAACAAGACAGACAAATTCATGGATTAGAACTCATTGCTTCAGAAAATTTTGTATCAGATCAAGTGATGGAAGCTGCAGGAAGTTGCCTTACTAATAAGTATGCCGAAGGCTATCCAAATAAACGCTATTATGGTGGTTGTGAGGTAGTTGATGTTGTAGAGCAAATAGCTATTGACCGAGCCAAAGACTTGTTTGGTGCCGCTTATGTAAATGTGCAACCGCATTCGGGAAGTCAAGCTAATACTGCCGTTTACGCTGCTTGTTTGCAACCTGGTGATAAAATTTTAGGTTTTGATTTATCTCACGGTGGACATTTAACACACGGTTCGCCAGTAAATTTTTCAGGAAAATTATACAATCCCGTATTTTATGGTGTAGAACCAGAAACAGGTCAATTTAACTATGATAAAATTCAAGAAATTGCAACCAAGGAACAACCAAAAATGATAATTGCAGGAGCATCTGCCTATTGCAGAGATATGGATTTTGCCCGATTCAGACAAATCGCAGATAGCGTTGGAGCATTGTTATTAGCAGATATTTCGCACCCAGCTGGACTGATTGCCAAAGGTTTAATGAACGACCCGATACCTCATTGCCATATTGTAACAACAACAACTCATAAAACTTTGCGAGGACCAAGAGGCGGTATGATTATGATGGGCAAAGATTTTGAAAATCCAATGGGATTAAAAACACCAAAAGGAGAAATCAGAATGATGTCAGCATTACTTGATTTAGCAGTATTTCCAGGCAATCAAGGTGGGCCTTTAATGCATATTATTGCTGCGAAAGCTATTGCATTTGGCGAAGCATTAACCGATGAATTTTTTCAATATCAGATGCAGGTTCAAAAAAATGCGAAAGCGATGGCAAAAGCATTTATAGATAGAGGTTACAACCTAATCTCTGGCGGAACCGATAACCACATGATGCTGATTGATTTACGCAACAAAAACATTACAGGAAAAGAAGCAGAAAATGCTTTGGTAAAAGCAGAAATTACAGTAAATAAAAATATGGTTCCGTTTGATGACAAATCGCCATTTATCACTTCTGGAATCCGCATTGGCACACCAGCAATTACCACTCGAGGATTAATTGAAAGTGATATGGAAAACATTGTTATTCTGATAGATAGAGTATTAATGAACCACACCAACGATAAAATTATTGAAGAAGTAGCAGACGATGTAAACGAAATGATGGGAGAACGGGCAATGTTTGTATTCTAAAAAGTTTGAGGTTTAAAGTTTTCTGAACTTTTTATATTATACCATTTATGAATGTGAAGGGTATTAAACAAAATTTAACTAATGAGATTAAACTCCGCAACCCTAACTGATATTCCTGTAATTCAACAAATTGCGTATGAAACTTGGCCTATTGCTTATGGCGAAATTTTATCAAATGAGCAGTTGGTTTATATGCTAAATTTGATTTATTCTGATGCGGCTTTGACCTATAAGATTAATCAAAAAGATGAAAAATATTATATTGCAAAAGACGAAAATGATTCCGTTTTAGGCTTTTTTTCTATTGAACAT
>DYPB01000004.1:17272-42372 GCA_020720185.1 Flavobacterium psychrophilum
ATTTATCTACAATTCAAATTGATTTAAACCGCCGAAAACCAGGACAATCTTCCATTGTTAGCCAAAGAAAAGAAGCCGATAAAGTCCAGTTTTTATCAGGAATTTTTGAAGGAAAAACCACAGGAACACCTATTGGTTTTATGATTCAAAATACCAATCAAAAAAGTCAAGATTATACAGATATTAAAGATTCATTCCGTCCCTCGCATGCTGATTTTGTTTATGAAAAAAAATATGGCAACCGAGATTATAGAGGTGGCGGACGCAGTTCTGCCCGAGAAACCGCCAATTGGGTTGTGGCTGGAGCAGTTGCCAAACAAGTGCTTCCTGAAATAAAAATTACAGCATTTGTATCATCAGTAGGAAAAATTTTTATTGATAAACCTTATCAAGATTTAGATTTTTCATTAATAGAATCCAATCCTGTTCGTTGTCCTGATATAAAAATCGCAAAAAAAATGGAGGATTATATCAAAGAAATTCGCAAAGAAGGAGATACTATTGGTGGCACCATTATGTGTGTGGTTCAAAATGTACCTATCGGATTAGGCGAACCTGTTTTTAATAAATTGCATGCCGAATTAGGAAAGGCTATGCTATCAATAAACGCAGTGAAGGGTTTTGAATTTGGCTCAGGATTTTGCTCAACAACCATGAAAGGTAGTGAACACAACGATTTATACAATCAAGATGGCACAACAAAAAGTAATCTTTCGGGTGGAATTCAAGGTGGCATTAGTAACGGAATGGATATTTATTTTAGAGTAGCCTTTAAACCCGTGGCCACAATCTTAAAACCACAAGAGCTTTTAAAGAACAATAATACTATTGAAAAACAACAACTTACAGGACGCCACGATCCATGTGTTGTACCCAGAGCAGTACCCATTGTTGAGGCAATGACAGCATTGGTATTGGCAGATTTTTATTTGCTAAATAAAATTAATTCTAAAATCTAAAATTCTTATATTTGCAAACCTATGGAACAATTTGTAGTATCAGCCAGAAAATATCGTCCGCAAATATTTAAAGATGTTGTAGGACAACAAGCTATTACAAATACCTTACTTAACGCTATAGAAACCAATCATTTAGCATCTGCATTGTTGTTTACAGGTCCTAGAGGAGTTGGAAAAACTACTTGTGCAAGAATTTTAGCTCGAAAAATTAATCAACCTGGTTATGACGACCCAAATGAAGATTTTGCATTTAATGTTTTTGAACTCGATGCTGCTTCTAACAATTCCGTAGATGATATTCGTAATTTGATAGATCAAGTACGCATACCGCCACAAACTGGTCAGTATAAAGTTTATATTATTGATGAGGTGCATATGCTATCGTCAGCGGCTTTTAATGCTTTTTTAAAAACATTAGAAGAACCGCCAAAGCATGCTATTTTTATATTGGCAACGACCGAAAAACACAAAATAATTCCAACAATTTTATCTCGTTGTCAGATATTTGACTTTAAACGAATTACTGTAAAAGACGCTAAAGAACATCTTGCTGAAGTAGCTGCGAGTCAAGGTATTATTTGCGAAGATGATGCTTTACACATTATTGCTCAAAAAGCAGATGGTGCAATGAGAGATGCTTTATCAATTTTTGATCGAGTAGTATCTTATTGTGGCAAAAATCTTACTCGTGCTGCTGTTACCGAAAATTTGAATGTATTGGATTATGAAACTTATATCAATGTAACTGCCTTAATATTAGAGAATAAAATTCCTGATTTGCTTTTATCATACAACGAAATATTGTCAAAAGGATTTGATGGACACCATTTTATTGCAGGATTAGCAAGTCATTTTCGTGATTTATTAGTTTGCAAAACACCATCTACTTTATCATTATTAGAAGCTGGTGAACAAGCACAAAAATTGTATGCCACACAATCACAAATAGCGTCTCAAGAGTTTTTGTTGAAAGGAATAGAAGTTGCAAATGATTGTGATTTAAAGTACAAACTCTCTCAAAATCAACGACTTTTAGTAGAACTTTGTTTGATGCAATTAGCCTCTATCTTATATGATGGAGAAAAAAAAAAGTTGAACAATTTATAATTCCTCCCACATATTTTAAGATTAAAGATTATTCGATAGTAGATGGAAATCAGAAGAAGGAAATCGAAAGTAAAAAAGATGAAGAGCCAAGAGCTAAGAGTCAAGATTCTGAACAACCCACAACCCACAACCCACAACCTATAACTGATAATTTTCAAAAAGTTTCCGCATTTTCATTGGCAGGAATTAAAGCCAAAAAGGAATTATTGCAAAACTCAAATTTACAGATTAAAGATCCTGAAAATTTACCAACAGAAGCGTTTTCAATAACTGAAATGTTAGCGTTTTGGTATAAATATGCTGATAGATTAGGAGAAAAAGGTCATAAAATTATGGAATCACTCTTGCGGATGAATGAGCCAAAATTAGAGGAATTTAAAATAATTTATGAACTGCCAAATGAAGGTTCTAAAATTGAATTTGAGAGTGAAAAAAGTCTACTTTTAGGTTATCTAAAAGGTCATTTACATAATCATGATATTGATATTGAAATAATTGTAAATGAAATGATTGAGAATAAATTTGCTTTCACTGATTTAGATAAATACAACCGACTGAACGAAATAAATCCTGTTTTAGATATTTTAAGACACACTTTTAATTTGGATTATTAATAAATTAATCTTTAAAAACAAATCCCATTCCAATTGATTTTAAGAGTTTTTTAGCAAATGGAAAAAAGAATTTATGTTGCCCAAAAATAAATCCAATTACAATTAATAAAAATGGATATAATGGCAAAATTAATAGCAACAATAATGGATAATAAAAATACCAAGCTAAATCATTGTGATTTATTCCTAATAAAATCATTAAGTTTTTTGAAATTTTTGCAGACAAAGAACCGTTAATTGCAAAAACTATAAATATTATTGCAAACTGATAATTTGAGGAAATTCCCCATTTAAGCTTTAATTTTGAAATCATAATTAAAAAATAATCGTAAGTTATAAGATAAATTTAACCTATAACTTACGATTGATATTTACAATTAAATTTTATTTTTTTCCTCCAAAAAGTCCTCCAAGCAAACTGCCTAAACCGCCACTTTTAGTTGCCGCAGATATAGCGTCTCCAATACCTAACTGACCATCTCCATCTTGATCAAGTATTGATGTTAAAATGTTTCCACCAGCTACTGCAGGTGCTGCTTGTTGTCCTCCGCCTAATAAACTTCCTAAAATATCAGTCAAACCACCACCGCTTTGTGCTGCATCGTTTGTTAAACCTCCACTCATAGCTTTTTTTGCAAGATATCCCATTAAAATTGGTGCTGCAATTTTCATTATCATGGCAATTTTATCAGAACTAACTCCTGTTTGCTCGCTCACCTGTGATTGCACAGTTGATTGATTGCCTCCTAAAACATGACCCAAAATCTTTCCACCTTCTTCTTGAACACCACCACCACTTAACATTCCTGATAAATTGTCAAGAATACCACCATCGTGTTTGCCACCCAAAAGTGCTCCTAACAATCCGCTTTGTCCTTCTTGGGTTTGTGCATTGTTCATCATACCACCAACTAATGATGGTAATACCGAAGCCAAGACAGAGGAAGTTTCGCCTTCACTTGTTCCCACTTGTCCGCTAACTCCTGATATGATTTGTTTTCCTAAATCACTATTCAATAAATCCATTAATCCTGCCATAATTTCGTGTATTTATAAGTTATTTTTTTTTCAAAGATAAACAATAAAATCCAAATTTATTAAATTTTATTTAAATTTATTAATAAGAGTTTTATTTATTTATTTTGAACCAATTAAACCGATGATTTGCTCCGCCAATTCTGTCCCAATTCTATCTTGTGCCTCGAGTGTTGCTGCTCCAATATGTGGTGTTAATGAAATTTTTGGGTGCATTAATATTCTAATTTCTGGGGTTGGTTCGTTCTCATAAACATCTAATCCTGCAAATAAAACCTTGTTGCTTTCTAAAGCATCAATTAGTGCCACTTCATCAATTACTCCTCCTCTTGAACAGTTTATAATACAAACACTGTCTTTCATTTGAGACAATTCTGATGCACCAATAATGTAACCTTTTTGAGCAGGAACATGCAGGCTTATAAAATCAGAATGCTTCAATAAATCTTCCAATGGCTCGGTTTCGATTTCAACATTAATAAATTGTCCGTTATAAAAATCCAATCTAATTTCTGCTTTTCCAACAAAATTATCGGCAGCAATAACTTTCATCCCTAAACCAAGTGCCATTTTTGCTACTGCTTGACCAATGCGTCCAAAACCTATAATTCCAATGGTTTTTCCTCTCAATTCTATACCATTTGCATAAGCTTTTTTTAAACCATCAAAATGAGTATCGCCTTCTAATGGCATATTTCTGTTTGAATCGTGCAAGAATCTTACACCTGAAAATAAATGAGCAAAAACCAGTTCTGCAACAGATTCCGATGAGCTTGCAGGGGTATTAATAACATGAATTCCTTTGCTACGGGCATATTCTACATCAATATTATCCATCCCTACTCCTCCTCTACCAATAATTTTTAAATTAGGACAAGTATCTATTAAATCTTTTTTTGCCTTGGTAGCGCTTCTAACCAAAAGTACTGAAATGTTATTTTCATTAATAAAATTGGCCACTTGCTCTTGTGCAACTTTTGTTGTAATTACCTCAAAGCCTGCTTTTTCTAATACTGAAATTCCGCTTTTTGAAATTCCGTCATTTGCTAATATTTTCATTTCTATATCATTGTGAGGAATAAATATCATATACCTCAATTATTATTTTTTATATTTTATTTTCTAATTCTTTCATCACATCCACCAATACTTGCACGCTTTCTATCGGCAAAGCGTTATACATTGAGGCTCTATATCCGCCTACCGAACGGTGTCCTGACAGACCTGAAATTCCTGATTCTTTCCACATCTTATCAAAAATTGGAGCATAATTTTCATCTTTTAATAAAAAAGTGGCATTCATATTACTTCTGTCAAATTTATTAGCAGTTCCTATAAATAAAGAATTTCGGTCGATTTCATCATATAATAATTCAGCTTTTTGATTATTTATTTTTTCGATTGTGGCAATTCCTCCTAATTTTTTGAGCCATTGTAAGGTTAATAACGATGCGTAAACTGAAAAAACGGGTGGTGTGTTATACATACTATCGGCAGCAATATGTTTTTGATAATCTAACATACTTGGAATATTTCTACCTGTTTTGTTTAATATTTCTTCTTTTACAATAACAAGTGTTGTGCCAGCGGGTCCCATATTTTTTTGAGCACCAGCATAAATTAGATCAAATTTTGAAAAATCTAAAACTCTGGAAAATATATCCGAACTCATATCACAAACCAATGGGATATTGACTTCTGGGAATGATTTCATTTGTGTTCCAAAAATGGTGTTGTTGCTGGTACAATGAAAATAATTGGCGTCGTTTGGAATTTGAAAATCTTTCGGAATATGATTGTAATTTTCTGATTTTGAAGATGCTACAACAACTGTTTCTCCAAAACATTTAGCCTCTTTAATAGCATTATTTGCCCAAGTTCCAGTGTCAAGATAGGCTGCTTTGCCGTTTTCTTTCATCAAATTATATGGTACCATTAAAAACTCTAAACTGGCTCCTCCTGCTAAAAAAAGTGCTTGATAGCCTTTGTTTTTTAAATCTAAAAGTTCGAGAACCAAGTTACGAGCTTCGTCCATTACAGCAACAAAGTCTTTGCTTCTATGAGACATTTCTATTAGTGAAAGCCCTGAATTATTAAAATTTATGATTGCTTCTGCCGATTTTTCTAAAACCTCTGGTGGCAAAATACAAGGTCCTGCACTATAATTGTGTATTTTCATCCGTATATTTATTTAATTTTTAAGTGGCAAATTTGATAAATACTATTCTAAAAAGAATGTTTTAATTTATTATAATTTATATAGTTATCAACGAAAACGATGTAGTTGATATTTATATTTCTTTCAAAACTTCAATAAAATAATCTATTTCTTCTTTATTATTATAATGACTAAAAGAAATTCTGATGCTTGGTTTCTTTAAATCATCTCCTGAAATTATTTCTGATAACACATGCGAAGACTTGTTACTTCCTGATTGACAAGCACTGCCTTTAGATACTGCTATTCCTTTCATATCTAAATTAAATAAAAATAAAGAAGATTTCTCTTCAGGTATTGGTAATAAAACATTTAAAATATTATATGTAGTTTGATAACCATTTACTTTAAGGTCTGGAAAAATAGTTTTTAATTGATTCAAACAATAGTTTTTTAAATCTAAAATATATGTCAATTCGGTATCTAAATACTGACAAGATATTTCCAATGCTTTTGCCATCCCTACAATATTATGTAAACTTTCAGTACCTGCTCGAAGTCCTTTTTCTTGTTCACCACCAATAATCATTGAGTTTAATTTAATTCCTTTTCTAATAAAACCAAAACCAATACCTTTGGGGCCATGAAATTTATGAGCTGATGCTGATAAAAAATCGACGGCAATTTTTTGTAAATCAACAGCTATTTTTCCTACACTTTGAACAGCATCCGTATGAAAATAAGCATTATATTGTTTACATATTTTAGCAACATAAGCAATATCTAAAACTGTACCTATTTCGTTATTGATGTGCATTAATGATACTAATGTTAGTTTATCTTGTTGCAACAATTCGGCTAAATGTGTTAAGTCAATTGCTCCGTTTGGCAAAATTTTAACAAAATCAACTGTTGTATTTTCATTCTCACAGATAGCATTGATGGTATGTAAAACCGCATGATGTTCTATTTTACTACTAATAATTCGTTCTATTTTTAAATCTTTAACGGCTTGTTTCAGAATCCAATTATTAGTTTCTGTCCCTCCTGAAGTGAAAATAATTTCTTGGGCTGTAACATTTAGATTTTTTGCTATTGATTTTCGAGAAAGTTCTAATGAATTTTTAGCAGCCCTTCCAAAACTATGAGTTGATGATGGGTTTCCAAAATCATTAAGCATTATTTTTGTCATTTCTTGCAAGACTTCTGGTCTAATTTTAGTTGTTGCAGCGTTGTCAAAGTATATTTTTTTCATTATACAAAGATAAATAAAAGAATGTATATTAATTTCTATTTTTAAATTCAAAATAAATATATTAACTTTGCATTTTTACTACCTAATGAAGAACAATATAAAAGCGTATAATAATATTTTAGACCTTATTGGCGACACTCCGCTCATAAAACTCAATAGTATTACTGAAAATCTTGAAGGAAATTTTTATGCAAAATTAGAATCTTTCAATCCAGGACATTCATCAAAAGACAGAATTGCATTATACATTATAGAACAAGCAGAGAAAAGCGGTTTGCTTAAAAAAGGAGATACCGTTATAGAAACAACATCTGGCAATACTGGTTTTAGTCTTGCTATGGTTAGCATAATTAAAGGATATAAGTGCATTTTGGCCGTATCATCAAAATCTTCAAAAGATAAAGTTGATATGCTAAAAAGCATGGGGGCTGTTGTACATATTTGTCCATCAAATGTTGCAGCAGACGATGAACAGTCCTATTATAATGTTGCAAAGAGATTGAATGAACAAACTCCAAATTCAATTTATATCAATCAATATTTTAACTACCTAAATATAGAAACCCATTATCTTACAACTGGTCCTGAAATTTGGGAGCAAACTAATGGACTGATTACGCATCTTGTTGCTTGTAGTGGTACTGGTGGAACAATATCCGGTATTGGAAAATATTTAAAAGAAATGAATCCAGATATTAAAATTCTTGGAGTTGATGCGTTTGGATCGGTATTAAAAAAATACCACGAAACAAAAGAAATTGATGAATCAGAAATTTATCCCTATCAAATAGAAGGTTTGGGTAAAAATATGATTCCATCAGCCACTGATTTTGATATTATTGATAAATTTACAAAAGTTAGCGATGCCGATGCTGCACATACGGCTCGAGAAATTGTTAAAACCGAAGGCTTATTTGTGGGTTATACTAGTGGAGCTGCTGTACACGCATTGAAACAATATGCCGCAGATGGAATGTTTGACAAAGATAGTATTGTGGTATCAGTTTTTCCTGATCATGGATCACGCTATATGAGCAAAATATATAATGATGATTGGATGGAAGAGCAAGGTTTTTAAGAAATTCCAGAAAAGAAATTCTGAAAAAAACTACCTAATAATGGCATTGGTTTTAAACTTCCATTGACAGCGGAAAATATTCCAAAACTCCATAATGCTGAAATAAATACCCACATTGATATAGAAATAAGAACACTATCAAAATGGCTAACTATTAATCCTAAAGATATAAATGTCAGTGTTATGCCTAATCCTTGACGAATATGAAAGGAAGCATATTTTGACTTTTTCTCACTATTCATACTCATAGCAATCAAAACTCCTATTCCTAAAATATAGCTTGTAATTGCTGCTGTTTTTCCTACTTCTATATCCTTATTTTTCATCTTATAGGTTTTTAAATTTTATTATTTAATAAATTTTTGTATAAAAATCTCTACAATTAAAAACATTAATGCAAAAATTATAAATATTTTCCAAATCTGACTATCGGTTCTATCAGTATTAATTTTATCCAAAATTGCAGATATATTGGATACAATTTTATAATCAGAGAGTAAGTTTTCATTCGTTTGAGTCATATTACTTTCAATTCTATTATAATTAAAACTAATGTTTTTTAACGCTGTATTTCTATTATATATCTCATAATTTCCAGCCAGTTGCGGATTATCACCAAAAGAGAGTTTAACTTTATTATTTAAAATTTGTTGAATTGGAATAAAATTTTCTTTCAATTTTTTTGATTTTTTTACTGATAATATTTCGTCCTTTTTTAATAGAACATCGACAAAAAACGGGTTGTTTTGACCAATTATCATCGCATTTACACCAGTTATTACGGCATTTTGAGACATCTTATAAAAAATTGGCACAATTAATGGTGAATTTTGAAAATTCGAATCTATCTTATTAATAGGTGCTGTGAAAATAAAAATTGATGAAATAGGTTGTGGAATAGATAACAAAAAGGAATTTTGATTAGCATAACTCAAAATTGGAGCAAAATTCCCAGTCGTGCTATATGAAATTTTAGTACTTGGGTATTGAAAATTATCAATCTTTTTTTCAAAAACCGTGCTGAACAAAGGATTTGAAAAATGAATTTTAGTTACTAATTTATCCGAATTTTCAATAGCAGTAAATTTTAAATTTCCGAATTTTTTCAGAAAATCATTAGTATTTTCCAAACTACAAGTGGCAGACGGGATGAAAATAAGATTTCCACCTTTTGAAACAAAATCATTTAATGTAGTTTGCAATGCCTGTGGAATATTTATTAATTCGTTTAAAATAATAGCATCTTGTTTGTCTAATAAATTATAATCTAATGCTGCAAGTTCAAAATTTTGAAAAACAAACTCATCATTGGTGTAAATTCTATTCAAAAAATCAGATTTTTGAAAATCTCCAATAGCAATTACTGAAGTTTTTTTTGGCTTTGACAGACTGAAATACAGTTTGTTATCATAAAACAAGCTATTATCATCAATACTAACATAACCATGAAAATCTTCTTTTGGAAGTGAAAAATTAATTATTTTATCATTTTTGTCAAATGAAAGAATTGTTTTTGCAATTAATTTATCAAAATTATATAATGCAACTGGAAAATTAGATTTTTTATCACCAAAAAGTTTCAATTTTATACCAATTTCATAAAATTCCTCCGAATTTCGATTGATAAAAACACTATCAACTGATACATTATTTTCTTGAACCGATTTTGGGAAAATAAAATAAGCATTATCATTTTTATCAATACTTTTTAATTGACTCTCTTTCAAATCAATAGCATCTGTAATTACAATAATATCTTTATTAAATGCTGATTTATAAGCATTAATTTTTGCCATTAAATTATCAAATACAAACGGAGAGGCACTGTATTGAAGGTTTTGCAATTCATTTTGAATAGATTTTATATCAGTATTCCAATAATTTTCAGTATTTGTAACTAACGAAAACTGTTGATTCTCTGGAACATTTTCTAATAAATCCTGAACCGCTCTTTTAAGTAATTCCCCTTTTTTTCCCTTGGCCTGCATACTAAAAGAATTATCTAAAACAATAAACAATTCATTACTCGTATTTTTACTAACTTTTGATTTTAAAAAAGGTTGTGCGAAAGCAAATATCAAACAAGATAATAGTAATAATCGGGTGGCAAGTAGTAAAAGTTTTTTTATTTTTGAACTTTTTCTAGTTTGTAACGAAAGTTCTTTCAAGAATTTCACATTCGTAAAGTATTCTGTTTTAAAACGCCTCAACTGAAATAAATGCACCAGTATTGGTAGTAATAATAGTAGTAAAAAGTAGAAAATTTCAGGATATTTAAAATTCATTTTGTAAAATAATAGTTACAAAAGTAGAAAATATAAATGAAATAAAAAAAACAGTAATAAGTGTTTGTAAATTAAAATATTATTACTACTTTTGCACTCAATTTAAAAATTATTATTTATGAATCATTATGAAACTGTTTTCATTTTAAATCCCGTTTTATCTGATGTTCAGGTAAAGGAAACAGTAAGCAAATTTGAAGATTTTCTTACAAGTAGAGGAGCTGAAATGGTATCAAAAGAGGATTGGGGACTAAAAAAATTAGCCTACGAAATCCAAAACAAAAAAAGTGGTTTTTACCATTTATTTGAATTTAAAGTTGCTCCAGAAGTATTAATTGCTTTTGAAACTGAATTTAGAAGAGACGAAAGAGTGATGCGTTTTTTAACTGTAACCCTAGACAAACATGCTATTTCTTGGGCAGAAAGAAGAAGAGCAAAACTAAAAATCGCTAAAGTTTAATTATTATGAGTACATTAGAAACATCAAACGGAGGAAAAAAAGCGGGTGATATTAGATATTTAACCCCTTTGAATATTGATACAAACAAAGTTAAAAAATATTGTCGTTTCAAAAAATCTGGTATTAAATATATTGATTATAAAGATGCTGATTTTTTATTAAAGTTTGTAAATGAACAAGGTAAAATTTTGCCTCGTCGTTTAACTGGAACTTCATTAAAATACCAAAGAAAAGTATCAGTAGCTGTAAAAAGAGCAAGACACTTAGCAATTATGCCGTATGTAGCGGATTTATTAAAATAATACGAAGCAAAAATTATGGAAATTATACTTAAAAAAGATGTACAAAATTTGGGCTTTAAAGACGATGTAGTATCAGTAAAACCTGGTTACGGTCGTAATTTTTTAATCCCACAAGGATATGGTAGTTTGGCAACACCTTCTGCAAAGAAAGTATTGGCCGAAAATTTGAAACAAAGAGCTCATAAAGAAGCTAAAGTAGTTGCCGATGCAAATACATTAGCAGAAACTTTGAAATCTATTGATATTAAGATTTTTGCAAAAGCTGGTGGTGAAAAACTTTTTGGATCTATTACAAACATTGATATCGCTGATTTTTTAGCAAAAAATGGTCAAGAAATAGATAGAAAATTTATTACTTCTGGAATCATAAAAAGAACTGGAAAATATATTGCAAAAGTTCGTTTACACAGAGATGTAATAGTAGATTTAGATTATGAAATTGCTGCCGAAGTAGCAAATTAATTCTAAATATTATAAGTTTTTTAAAGAACAATTTTTTTAAAATAATTAAAAACCCGATCCGTTAATTAACGAAATCGGGTTTTTTTAATTATCCTTTTTAATTTCAAAAGAAGAATGAAATATAATAGACTAACAAAAGAACAATTTGACGAATTACATCCAGAATTCATCAATTTCCTTTCCGCACAAACCATCAACAAAGAGGAATGGGATAAAATTAAGATGGAAAGACCAGAAGTAGCCGAACAAGAACTAGATATTTTTTCGGATTTAATTTGGGAAGGCGTTTTAACTCGTGCCGAATATTTAGAGCATTTTTCTAAAAATTATATCTTTTTGTTTCAATGTTTTGATAAAAAAATAAAATCAATTGTGCTAAAATCAATGAGTTCAGAAATAGATTTTTTGACAAAAGAAGGCTTACAATGGCTTGGAGATAATCTATTTACGGACAATATCGAAATGAAAACAGGTACAAAAATATTTATTGAGGAACGAAACAAGTCTATTTTTGATTTAATTCAGCAAGGTGCTTTTTTGAGTGGCGGTGAATTATTTAACCAAATTAATAGTATAGTTGAAGGTTAATTTAACTAATTTTGTATAAAAAATATGAATATTACAAACCCAAAGATTTAAAATATTTTTAATTTTAATAGGTGGGTTCTCTTATCGGTTTCGCTAATTGCAATGCAATTTACACTAGAGGTTAATTGGACAGTTTTCAATTTTTTAGTAGCGGGATTACTGTTGATAATAACCGCTTTGTCAATAGAATTTGTATTACAAAAATGCAAATCAAAAATACGAAAAATTATGATTTGTTCCATAATTTTATTAATACTTTTCCTAATTTAGATAGAATTAGCCCTGTTGGTGTTTTTGGAAGTGTTTTTTCTGGGAGTTTTTTAAAAAAAATGCACAATTCTTTTATAATATACCAATTTTTGATAACTTTGCTAAAAATAAAAAAAATGGCACGAAATACATCCGTTTCTCTGGGAAATTATTTTGAAGATTTTGTAGATAATACAGTCGCCGAAGGTAGGTTTAAAAATGCTAGCGAAGTAATTCGTGCAGGTTTGAGATTACTTGAAGACGAGGAAAATAAAATAATAGCATTGAAAAAAGCCATCACGGAAGGAATTGAAAGTGGAATTGCGTATGATTTTAATTCACACAAACATCTTGATATATTAAAATCCAAAAAAAGGAATGCGTAAATATTATCTTTCTAATAAAGCGAAAGATGATTTGTCAAATATTTGGGATTACACATTTCAAACTTGGTCTGAAAATCAAGCTGATAAGTATTATTTTGAATTACTTGATACTTGTCAAGAATTAGCTGACAATCAAAAAAATGGTAGGAATTATTATGAAATTGATACTACAATATTTGGATTAAAATCAGGACAACATATTGTTTTTTATAGAATTTTAGAACCAACTAAAATAGAAATTTTAAGAATTTTGCATTCTAAAATGGATTTAAAAAATAGATTTTCAGAGTAAAATCACTTCTGCATATGACAATGTTATAAAATTTTTTATAAATTTGAAATAAAAACATTATGGAAAAAGATTATAAAGACGCTTTTTTAGAACTTTTAAATATCTATCAATCTGATGGTAGTCTGTTTTCGGATGAGAGAAAGATTAATTTTGAAAAACTTAAAATAGATTCAAAATATAAAGAAATAATCATAGATATTATAAAAGAAAAAAAAAAATCATTAGATGAAGTAAAAACTATAACAAAAGGATTAAGAGAAAGTCTAAAGGAGAATAGTTATAGTTATTATGAAAAAGGAATAAATAGAATTACTGATTACCAGTATGATATTCAATATAAAATTTTAAAAGATATTGAAGAGTTAATAAATGAAAATATTCCAACAAGCATAACTAAAAAAGTTGGAATTAGTTCAATTAGAAAAAGTAACCTTAATGAAAATAATAGGTTTACTTCATCAAATAAATATTTCCAAACGATCAAACACGAACATAGAATGTATTCGTTAGATAACTCATATTCTAAAAATGACTTATTGGAATGGGAAAAGCGAATTCAGAAAGTTTTAGGAATAATAAATATTGAATATACTTGCGAATTAAAATACGATGGTGCTTCAATATCAATCACTTATGAAAACGGAAAATTAAAAAGAGCAGTTACTCGTGGCGATGGTTTTCAAGGTGATGATGTAACCAATAATATCAAAACCATCAAATCGATTCCATTAGAATTAAAAGGCAATTTCCCTGAAAAATTTGATATTAGAGGGGAAATAATTTTGCCTTTTGCGGGATTCGAAAAGATGAATCAAGATTTAATAGAAATTGGAGAAACACCTTATTCAAACCCAAGAAATACAGCATCTGGTAGTTTGAAATTACAAGATAGTAGTGAAGTGGCAAAACGCCCATTAGATTGTTTATTGTATTTTTTAATAGGTAAGAATTTACCTTTCGATACACAATTTAATGGACTAGAAACTGCTAGAAATTGGGGATTTAAAGTTCCAAATGAAGCAAAATTAGCTTATAACATTGACGAAGTTTTTGAATTTATAGATATTTGGGATAAAAAACGACACAATTTACCTTATGAGACTGATGGGGTGGTTATTAAAGTAAACTCTTTTCAGCAACAAGAAGAATTAGGTTATACTTCAAAATCACCTCGTTGGGCAATGGCCTATAAATTCAAATCAGAACAAGTTTTCACAAAACTAAATTCAATTTCTTATCAAGTTGGTCGAACAGGCTCTATAACTCCTGTTGCTAATTTGGAACCCGTTCAATTAGCTGGAACGATTATAAAACGGGCATCTTTGCACAACGCAGATCAAATTGAGAAGTTAGATATTCGTATTAATGATACCGTTTTTGTGGAAAAAGGTGGAGAAATTATCCCAAAAATTATTGCTGTTGATTTTGATAAAAGACCAGAAAACACTACAAAGACAACATATATTTCAAATTGTCCTGAATGCCATACAAAATTAATTAGAATTGATGGCGAAGCTAATCATTATTGTCCTAATTTTTATGGTTGCCCGTCACAAATAATTGGTCGTATTCAACATTATATTTCCAGAAAAGCAATGGATATTGAAGGTTTGGGAGGAGAGACAATTGCATTGCTATACAATAATAATTTAGTAAAAAACTATGCCGATTTATATGATTTAAAAGCGGAAGATATTATTCCATTAGAAAGAATGGCTCAAAAAAGTGCCGAAAACATTGTAAACGGTGTTCTAAAATCAAAAGAAATTCCATTTGATAAAGTTTTATATGCTCTCGGAATTAGATTTGTTGGCGAAACCGTAGCAAAAAAATTAGCCAACCATTATAAAAATATCAACAATTTGAGCCAAGCAAAATTGGAAGATTTAATTTTAGTTGAGGATATTGGTGAGCGAATTGCCAAAAGTGTTATTGAGTTTTTTGAAAATCAAGACAATAAAAATATCATTGAACGACTAAAATCTTTCGGTATTCAATTTGAAATTATCGAAAAAATTAATCTTAATACAACCGAAAAATTAACAGGAAAAACCTTTGTGGTTTCAGGGGTATTCTCAATATTTTCAAGAGATGATCTCAAGCAAATTATTGAAGATAATGGCGGAAAAAATGGAAGTTCCTTATCATCTAAAACTGATTTTGTAATTGCTGGTGAAAACATGGGACCCGCAAAACTTGAAAAAGCGAATCAATTAGGTATTAAAATTATTGATGAAAATGAGTTTGTAAAAATGATTAGTTAAACCTGAATACTTACTCCATTATGTGATTTATTAGCATTAGTGTCAAAATAAAAGTCTATTCTTCCCAAGTTTAAACCATAACAACCTACTTGATTTACTAAAACATCTTTTCCTTCAATATTTTTTACAAGGGTTGGCTTGTCAAGAAAAGTATGTGTATGCCCACCAATTATAAGGTCAATATCTTTTGTTGTGGCTGCAAGTTTCAAATCAGATATTTTATTTGGTTCATTGCTATATTTGTATCCAATATGAGACAAACAAATAACCAAATCGCACTTATTTTCTTGTTTTAAGATTCTTGCCATATCCTGCGATACTGTTAATGGGTCGTTATAAACAGTTTCTTTATAGTTTTTCTTATCTACTAAACCTTCTAATTCTATACCAATTCCAAAAACACCTATCTTTATACCATTAATAATAAAAATCTTGTAAGGCTTTGTAAATCCATCTATTACAGTATTTTTAAAATCATAATTTGCATTAATAAAATCAAATTGTGCGTGAGGTAATTGAGCATACAGACCTTCTAAACCATTGTCAAAATCATGATTTCCGATAGTGGCAGCATCGTATTTCATCATACTCATTAATTTGAATTCCAATTCTCCTCCATAATAATTAAAATAGGGAGTTCCTTGAAAAATATCGCCTGCATCAAGTAGCAAAACATTAGGATTTTCATTACGAATTGCCGAAATTATTGCAGCTCTTTTTGCAACACCTCCCATATTTGGATTTTTAGGATCATCAGCAGGAAATGAATCAATATAACTATGTACATCGTTTGTATGCAAAATTGTAATGTGTTTAATATCAACTGTTTTAAAACTACTTAAACCTAATCCTCCTAATGTTAAGAGTGCCGTACTGGCAGTTGTTTTTTGTATAAAATCTCTTCTTTTCATAACTATTATTTAATACTAATCTATCTTTATTATTTTTAATTTTATTCTTCAAATATTCTAATACTTTTATCAACTTCCACAGTATCAACTCCTTTCAGGTAATCTACCAAAACATTTCGCAGTTTGTAATCTAAATCATAAGTAAATATTGCTTTTTTAAAAAAGTTCATATTATCGCCTCCATTCATTAAATAATCATTAGTCAAAACAAAATAAGTTTTGTCCATTTCTAAAGGTTTTCCTTGTATTAAGATATTTATTGGTAACTTATTTTTACTAATTGTAAATGACATTCCGCTCAACGGGTGTGGATTTTTTTCCTCTATTATATAGGTAGCCATTTCAAAAATTTGTGCTCCTTTTAATGCAATCACATATAATGAGTTTTCAAAAGGCATAATTTGATAGGCATTTTTCATTGTCAAATCTCCTTTCGGAAGTATTGAGCGTATGCCCCCATTGTTAAGCAAACATAAATCTATCGATTTGTCTTCTCTTCTATTAAAAGTTTTATTTCCAATTTTAAAATTAATATCAGCAATAAAATTTCCAATATTAGTTTGCCATTTTCCGTCCTTTTTATCAAGTGTTTCAGGATTATAGGCAATAACTTCATTCAAATCTTTATCAATATTATCTCTGTATGGTTTTATGAAGTTTTCAATTTCAGTAGCTTGCAATTCATTTGCAGAAATTGCAATTTTCTTTGCTTCAATCCTTGTTAGATAATTCTTTTGTACTCCACAAGATATTGCAAAAAGAAATAAAAATAGAAGAAAAAAATATTTTATTCTTATAATAGAGTTTTTTTGTTTGTTCATCTTTAAAAATATAAATTTATTTGTTTAAATTTGTAAGCAAGTAAAAGTAATTTATTTTTTAAAAATATGAAGAATTTTTTTATAAAAAAGTCAATAAATAAAAAATTAAGTATTACCAAAACCATATCGCCTGTAAGCACCATAAAATCAGTTGGTTTGCTTATTGACGAAAGTAATTTTTTTAAAAAAGAGGAGTTAATTAAAGAATTAATCTTAAACGGAATTGATAAAAGTAATATTGAAGTGCTTGTTTTTAGAGATAAATTTAATAAAAATGAAGTTTTTCATTACCCAACATTTTCAAACAAACACCTTTCGTGGAGTGGTAATTTTACAGAACCAGTAGTAAATAATTTTATTACAGAAAAATTTGATTTATTAATTAGTTTTTACGAAACCAATAAAATCCCACTAATGTTGGTTACAAATGAATCAAATGCTGGTTTTAAAGCTGGTTTTAACACCGTCGATAATCGATTAAATAATTTAATAATAAGCACTAATTCAGATAATTATAAAATTTTTACTCATGAATTGTTTAGATATTTAAAAATCTTAAAACGAATTTAATTAAAAAAAAAATGAAATCATTAATTGGTACTGGTGTAGCACTTGTTACTCCTTTTAAAAAAGATTTTTCAGTTGATGTTGAAGCACTAAAAAACATAGTTAAATATCAGATAAATAATAGTATAAATTATCTTGTAGTATTAGGAACAACAGCCGAAAGTGCTACTTTAGAACAACATGAAAAAGAATTAGTAATCAAAACAATTATTGAGGCTAATAATGGTAGATTACCTTTAGTATTAGGCGTTGGCGGTAATAATACTGCAAAAGTTGTATCTGAATTAAAAACTCGAAAATTATCAGACTTTGTGGCGGTATTATCTGTTTGTCCTTATTACAACAAACCAACGCAGGAAGGTGTATATCAGCATTTTAAAGCCGTTGCAGAGGCATCTCCTATTCCTGTAATTTTGTATAATGTTCCTGGTCGAACCGCTACAAATATGCTCCCAAAAACAGTAATTAAATTAGCTAACGATTTTAAGAATATTGTTGCAATCAAAGAAGCTGCTGGAGATATTGTTCAGGCAATGCAATTACTAAAAAACAAACCCGATGGTTTTCATGTCATTTCTGGCGATGATATGATTACGCTACCAATGATTTTAGCAGGCGGTAGCGGTGTAATTTCTGTAATTGGAGAAGGTTTTCCTAAATTATTTTCAGATATGGTACAACTTGGTTTAGATAAAAATGTTGAGCAAGCCTATAAACTACACTACAAAATTGCCGATTGCATTGATATGATTTTCGAACAAGGAAATCCTGCAGGAATTAAAGAAGTATTTAAAACATTAGGATTATCCGAAAACACGGTTAGATTACCATTAGTAAATGTAAACCATGATTTAGCGGAAAGATTAGAGGTTTTTACTAAAAATAATCAATAATTATCGGATTAGATTTCCTAAAATAAAATCATCTCCTAAATAAAAACTAACAGGATAAGTTCCTGTTTTTTTTATGGTTACATTTTTTAGATGAATATTATGGGTATAAACTCCTGACGCAGCTGTTGTTGTAACTTCAATCGTTGGGGTTCTTGCCATAAAATCTACTTCCCATATATCTACATTTGTTGGAGTAGTTGGATTTGTACAAAAATAATCTGTTGGCAAATTAGCATTAAATGTTTTTATTTTTAAAACATTATTTGTAGTTCCTAAATTTCTAACTATTGGTGCGGTAGTAACAGTATTTGTAAATAATGCTGCATCTAAATTTGATAAAACAACGCCCTCTGCTCCTACTTGGTTATAAATGGTGCTTATTGTCAATGTTAAAGGGTTACATGCTTTAAATGTTTGATTTGCAACAGGAAAACTTAAGCTTGTTGGGGTGTTGTAATATCCAAATACAAAATCACTTCCGTAAGTTTGTGTTCCTACTGGTTTTTGAAAAATTAAATTTTTAAAAACAATATAATGATTATATCCTGTAATTTTTGTAGCATTATTAGCATCTGGAGCGGTTTTTACAGCAGTGGTTGTAATTTCTATTGTACCGCCTATTGCTGTCCATTCTTCAATAACCGATGGACTTGACGGTGGCAAAGCATCACAAATATTAGAAGCGGCTGGTGTACCACTATAATTTCTGTAAAATACTTTATTAAAACTATTTATCGCAAAAACTCTCGGAGCATTTGTTAAAGTTATTTCATTAGGAAATGGTCCAGCAGGATTTGATTGTGATATTGGTTCAGTTATCCTAAACAATAACATTTCTGTTCCTTTGATTTTAAAATAATTGTTGTTACAGGCATTTGTGGTCGTAACCTGATCAAAACTAATATTCTGAACTGTTACATCACCATCATCGCAGGCATTTAAAACTAAAATTAATCCTAATAAACTAAATATTTTTTTCATTTGTATCATACTTTAAAACAAAAATAAGATTTTAATTCTCATTATATCCCCTTAAATAAGTTAATCCTTTGTTAATTTATACATTAAACCTAAAATGCATTACATCACCATCTTTTACAATATATTCCTTGCCTTCTACTTTAAATTTTCCTGCCTCTTTTGCTTTTGATTCCGATCCATAATGAATATAATCTTCAAATGATATTACTTCGGCTCTAATAAATCCTTTTTCAAAATCTGAATGAATAACTCCTGCGGCTTGTGGTGCGGTTGCTCCTATATTTATGGTCCAAGCTCTAACTTCTTTTACTCCAGCCGTAAAATAGGTTTGCTGTTTTAATAATTTATAAGCCGCTCTAATCAAAACCGATGCTCCTGGCTCACTCAATCCCATATCTTCTAAAAAAACTTGTCGCTCTTCATAACTCTCTAATTCTGTAATATCTGCCTCTGCCCCTACTGATAAAATAATCACTTCGGCATCTTCATCTTTTACTAATTCCTTAACTTGATCTACATATTTATTACCCGATACTGCCGAATTTTCATCAACATTACAAACATATAACACTGGTTTTGAAGTTATTAATTGAAAAGTTTCAAACAATTCTTCTTCTTCATAACCATTCGGTATTACCGTTCTGGCTGATTTTGCTTGCAATAATGCTTCTCTAATTCGGTTTAACAAACCTTCTTCGAGTTGAGCTTCTTTATTTCCTGTTTTTGCCGCTCTTTTTACTTTTTCCAATCGTTTTTCAACAGTTTCTAAATCCTTTAATTGCAACTCAATATCAATCGTTTCTTTATCTCTAATCGGATTTACATTCCCATCAACATGAACAATATTATCATTATCAAAACATCTTAAAACATGAATAATAGCATTACATTCTCTAATATTTCCAAGAAATTGATTCCCTAAACCCTCGCCTTTGCTGGCTCCCTTTACTAATCCTGCAATATCAACTATATCAACAGTTGCCATCTGTACTCGCTCTGGTTTTACTAATTCTTCTAATTTATTAATTCTCGGATCTGGAACATTTACAACTCCAATATTAGGTTCAATCGTACAAAATGGAAAATTAGCACTTTGTGCTTTTGCGTTTGATAAACAATTAAAAAGGGTCGATTTTCCTACATTTGGTAATCCTACAATTCCTGCTTTCATCTCTTTGATATTTATTTTTGTATATTTTTAAACAGTTGCAAAGATAATTTTTAAAATCAAAAAGTTTTAAAAAAAAATCATTATTGTGTTATAAAATCTTTTTTTCCTCTTTTTAAATTTGTATTTATACAATATCAAATAAAATTATCAATCCTTAAAATAAAATTATCCATAAGATGATATTAATTTTAATAACTTTTAAATAATTATTATTTCAGATGTTTTAATAAATTATTCATAAGATATTAAACATTTATTAAAAAATATAAAATTCAATAAAAATAAGCCTTCGCAGCCTGCAATAACTTAACGGAGAGCTTCTTTAACACAACGGAGAGTTTCTTTAACTCATCTGAATACTTCTTTAACTCAACGGAAGATTTCTTTAACTCAACTGAAAACTTCTTTAATACATCTAACTTATTCTTTAATACATCTGACATATTCTTTAATATATCTGACTCATTATTTAATATATTTAACAAATACATTAAAACATCTTTTTATATCAATAATATTACTTTTAATTATTTTAAACTTAATAATCATTACAAATAATCTAAAAAGTAATTCTTTTTTATTTATGATAAAATAAATATATTTAATTTTTTAAATCAACTTCATATGTTTTTATAAAATAGAAAGCATAAAAGAATAAAAAAATGAAGATTAATATTATTTATTTACTATTTTTTATATTTTTGTAGCAATTATAACATAATGAAATTTACAGCACAACAAATAGCAGAAATCCTTGACGGCACCATTGATGGCAATCCAAATATTGAGGTTTCAAAACTTTCAAAAATTGAAGAAGGACAAAATGGATCGCTTACTTTTTTAAGCAATCCAAAATATACCAATTACATATATACAACCCAAGCCAGCATTACTATTGTTAATAACGATTTTGCACCCGAAAATTCAATAACAACAACGCTAATTCGGGTTGAAGATTCTTATAAAGCATTTGCTAAATTGCTCGAATTTTATGACCAAATTAAAAACAATAAATCAGGTATAGAACAACCATCCAGCATTGAAAATGGTGTTGTTTATGGCGAAGGTTTTTATTTAGGGAGTTTTAGTTCTATTGCAAACAATGTAAAAATCGGTAAAAATGTAAAAATTTATCCAAATTGCTATATTGCTGAAAATGTAGTTATTGGCGATAATACCATAATTCATACAGGAACAAAAATTCATTCTGATTGTGAAATTGGATCAAATTGTACGCTGTTTTCAAATGTAGTTATTGGTTCTGACGGTTTTGGATATGCACCAAACGAGAAAAATATTTATACAAAAGTGCCACAAATAGGTATCGTAATCCTTGAAGATAATGTAGATATCGGTGCCAATACCACCATTGACAGAGCTACAATGGGAGCTACTATAATTAGAAAAGGAGCAAAACTCGATAATTTAATTCACATTGGTCATAATTGCGAAATAGGCGAAAATACTGTAATTGCAGGACAAACTGGCGTTGCAGGCTCCACAAAAATTGGTAAAAACTGTATGATTGGCGGACAAGTAGGTTTTGCAGGACATTTAACCATTGGCGATAATGTTCGTATTCAAGGCAAATCTGGAATAATTCGAAATGTAAAAGACGGCGAAGTTTTGCAAGGAAATCCAGCATTTGGTTATACTGATTATTTTAAATCGTACGCCATTTTTAGAAATTTGCCTAAAATAATTAAAGATTTGGGTAGATAATTTTATTTAGCAGGTGAGAAAATCATTTTAGAACAATGAATTTGCAACAGTTTTAACAATTAATTCTTACATTTATAATATGAATAATGAAAACGAAATATTGAAAGATTTGTTAGTAGGGGGCATTATTGGTGCAACTTTGGGGGCATTAATTGCTGATGACAAACAAGAAGGAGTGGCAATTGGAACAATTGCTGGCGCTGTCCTTTTGGCAACACTAAATGCTAGCCAAGAGGCAAAAAAAACACAAGTACCGATTTATGTTCAAGAGAATTCTAATTTATACGAAATAACTAGTGATGGCAAAAAGAGGTTTGTAAAAAAAATAGAAAAATCTCTAACACAAGTCGATAAACATTTTATTTTAAACTAAAATGAGTATCAAACGAATGCGGGTTTTCGCTGGCCCAAATGGTTCAGGTAAGACAACAATCAAAAAAAGTTTACAAGATATTATCCCGTTTGGAGTTTATGTAAATGCCGATGATATTGAATTACAACTTAAAGAATCTGAAATTTTGCTGTTTAGTGCATTTCAGTTAGACATAACTCAAAATCAAATTCAACAGTTTTTTAAAGAAAGTACATTTTCGCCAAATAAACGAAATGAACCAAATTTATGGACAAAAATTGCAGTAGAAAAAAATATTTTAAGAATTAATACAATCGTTGATTCTTATTTAGCCGCTGATATTGCCGAATTCATAAGACAACAACTGCTTGCGTCAGAAATTTCATTTTCGTATGAAACGGTGATGAGTCATAAAAATAAAGTTGATTTTTTTAAATATGCAAAAAGTCAAGGATTTAAAGTCTATTTGTATTATATAGCTACCGAAGACCCAAAAATTAACATCAGTAGAGTCAATGTAAGAGTTGCTCAAAATGGTCATGCAGTAGCACCTGAAATAGTTACAGATAGATATTATAAAAGTTTAAGCCAAGTTCGAGAAGCAATAAAAAATTCTGATGATGCGTATTTTTTCGACAGTTCGGGAGAAGCAAGTTTGCTTATTGCTGATATAAAAGAAGGTTCAAAAGTTACAGTTATTGATGTAGAAAAAGTTCCGAACTGGTTCATAAAATATGTAGTAAATAACAAATAATCTATAAAATCTAAAATTAAAACATATAAAATGGTCAAACAAAAAACCATAAAAGACGAAATTACACTAACAGGCGTTGGGTTACATACAGGTAAGAATGTTACAATGACCTTAAAACCAGCACCAATAAATAACGGATATTCATTTGTTAGAGTAGATCTTGAAGGACAACCCATAATTGAGGCAAATGCTGATTATGTAGTTAATACCCAACGAGGAACAAATCTTGAAAAATTAGGTGTAAAAATTCAAACACCAGAACATGTTTTAGCCGCTTTTGTAGGTTGCGATTTAGACAATATTATTGTCGAATTGAACGCATCAGAGTTGCCAATTATGGACGGTTCGTCAATAGAATTTGTAAATGCCATTGAAAAAGTTGGTACAATTGAACAAGACGCAGATAGAAAATATTATACAGTAAAAGAAAATATATCTTATACTGACGATGCCACTGGAAGCGAAATTTTAGTAATGCCAAACGACCATTTTTGTATAACAACAATGGTTGATTTTGGTACAAAAGTACTTGGTACTCAAAATGCAACTCTAAAAAACCTATCCGAATTTAAAAATGAAATTGCTAACTCAAGAACTTTTAGTTTCTTGCACGAATTAGAAACATTATTAGACAACGGATTAATAAAAGGAGGAGATTTGAACAATGCAATTGTTTATGTAGATAAGGA
Source organism: Flavobacterium psychrophilum (assembly GCA_020720185.1). GTDB lineage: Bacteria > Bacteroidota > Bacteroidia > Flavobacteriales > Flavobacteriaceae > Flavobacterium > Flavobacterium psychrophilum_O. The sequence goes on from DYPB01000004.1 coordinate 41,628, forward strand.
AATTTCTGAAAAAACCATGAACAACTTAAAAATTGCTTTTGGAAAAGACAAAATTTCAGTAAAAGAAAATGGAATTTTAGACAATCTAACATTACATCATCCAAACGAGGCTGCTCGACACAAATTACTCGATGTTATTGGCGATTTAGCATTAATTGGAATCCGATTAAAAGGAAAAGTAATAGCAAACAAACCCGGACATTTTGTAAATACACAATTTGCAAAAAAAATTCAGAAACTTATCAAAATTGAACAACGGAATTTTGTTCCAACTTATGATTTAAACCTAGAACCATTGATGGATATTCATAAAATTATGGCGGTTTTACCACATCGACCTCCATTTTTATTCATTGATAGAATTATAGAACTATCTGATAGTCATGTCGTTGGTATGAAAAATGTAACAATGAATGAAAGTTTTTTTGTAGGACATTTTCCTGAAGCACCGGTAATGCCTGGGGTTATCATTGTTGAGGCTATGGCTCAAACTGGTGGAATTTTAGTATTAAGCACCGTTCCCGATCCCGAAAATTATCTAACCTTTTTTATGAAAATCGATAATGTAAAATTCAAACATAAAGTTTTACCTGGCGATACACTAATTTTTAAATGTGATTTGATTACACCAATTCGTCGTGGTATTTGCCACATGAGTGCAAATGCTTATGCCAATGGAAAACTCGTTGCAGAAGCAGAATTAATGGCACAGATAGTAAGAAAACAGTAAAAGTATATATTGTAG
>DYPB01000280.1 GCA_020720185.1 Flavobacterium psychrophilum
CCAAAGTAAATATTGACGCAATAGAAAACAAAAACATGCGTCAACACGGATGTTGTGTATAATTTTGAAAAACCGATAAAATGAGAAATATTCTGACATTACTAATAATGTTAACATTCCTTTCTTATTGCAAAGAATCGAATCAAAAAGAAAATGTTGAACCTCAAATTAAGTTCAATGACGAAACCGTAATAGAAAAAACCGTAGAACAAAAACAACCTGAAAAGTTCGGAATTTCAGGTGAAGGAATTGAATTAAGAAAAGGACCCGGAACAAATTACGAAAAGGTTGTAAATACAAAAACGTCTGAAATTTTAAAAAAAACTATTTACGCCAGTGTAGACTACACTGTTAAAGTTGTTGAAGAAGAAACAGACGGAAGCTGGTCTAAAATTAAAGTTGTTGAACCAAGTTATTTAAGTAATCATCAAGGTTGGATTCCAACTAAATACATAATTAAAAAAGAAAAAATGGAAAAACTAAAAATCCCGCTTTATTCAAAAGTTGATGAATTAAGAACTGAATTATCCAAAAACGGAATTGGAGAATTAGGTAGTTGGAAAAAAGACGAACTTGGTTGGTATTCTTTTACCGATTATCATTCTTTTGGAAACTCTTCTAGTATAAATGGAATGCAAAACAATATTGCATACTATATAAATGGAAGACAAAAAGATAATGCAAATGAAGTCAAAATCGTGCTAAACATTAATAATGATAATGAATCTAAAATAGCTCTTGAATTACTAAATGCTATAAGTCAAAAAACAATTAAGAGTTTGGATATAGAAGCGCCTAAAGGATTTTCTCAAAATATCTTAAATCAAAAACCAAACGAATTTGAAAATGATGTTTATCGGATTTCCCTAGAATTAGATAAAAGCAAAATAGATACTTGGAACTTGATTATTTACTCGAAATAGAAAAATAAGATGAAAAAAATTCTAAAAATAATCCTAATTATAATTGTTGTTTTGTTTTCTTACGGATTAATTCGAGGTATTTATGATGCAAATTTTAATTCTAAATCAAGTATACTATCACTTGGTTTAACTGCTAATGCAATGAATCCATTAAGTGCATTTGGTTATCGATTAGGAATCCATACTAACCCTGAAATACAAAAAAGAATTGACGATTTGCAAAATAATATAGATTCATTAAATAATTTTGATCAATCTAAAAAACAAAAATTAATAATATAAAGAGTGAAATTATGGAATTTATAGTAATTATTTTAATTTTAGCAATTTACTTTTTACCCAGTATCATCGGGTCTAAGCATAGAAACTCAACCTCAATTTTTATTTTAAATTTACTTTTAGGTTGGACACTACTTGGTTGGATTGTAGCAATTATTTGGGCAGTTTCTAATGACAAGAAAGAAACAGTAATAGTTGATAATAAAAAAAGTGTTGCTGAACAATTAAGACAATTAAAGGATTTGCACGAAGACGGAACATTAACAATAGAGGAATTTGAAGAAGAGAAAAAGCACTTATTAAGAGGAAGATAAAACGAACCGTTAACATCGGTAAAAAACTAAATTTATCAGAAACAATTTAATAAATAAAACTAAACCAAAATGAAAAAAATTATTTTTTTAACCTTAGTATTGTTTACACTAACATTCTGCAAAAATAAAAGTAACAACCAAATTGATGAAAACGCGACTGAAACTTCTATAATTACAAAAT
>DYPB01000281.1 GCA_020720185.1 Flavobacterium psychrophilum
TTGGCGATGTTGCGGATTAAGAAAGTCGAAACTTTCGGTTAAACACTGACTTTGCAAGTACAAAACCAACTTCTAATTAAGCCCCAAACCCGCCATATTGCCAAACTGCTGTTAGTAGCCGTTTTTTTTTATTTATATCATTCCTGTTAATACATATTTTTCGGTTAATCCTTTTCTGTTGAATAAGTCGTCTTGCTTTCTTGCAGAAATTAATAAACTGTCAATTTCGCCTTCTGGTTCGTCCCAAAGATTATGACTAAAAAGTCTATTTAAGCAACTTGCAATTCTATCTTTTTCACTTTCATTCATTACGCTTCTGTATAAAAGTTTTTCTCTGTCTTCATTTGTCATTAAGTTAAATGACATTACTAAAATGCTTTTAAGATATGGTGCCCAAGTTAAAACAGCTCCTTTATGCCAAATTCTTCTCGCTTTTAGTTCAATATTTGTGAGTGATTTTCCTCTTGAATTTTGCACCCAATTATTTAGTTTTCCATATTCAACCAACATAGTCGATAACTCTTTGAAGTTTTCTAATTCTTCATCACGATAATCTCCAACAGATTTGAAATTTGCAGTTGATGGTTCTAAATACAAAGTATTTGGAAAAATTGCAATTTTCAGCAAATCGATTGATAATGCAAAACTATTATCTTTTGATGCGACAGCAGTAAAATTATTTATTGCAGTTAATTCAATTGCATTTGTGATAATTGTACTTTTAAGCATTTGTTTTGCTTCTGCTCTTGTATGGTTTTTTTCTGCGACAAGATAGTTTACAAAATTTTCTTCTGAATGTTTTTCTACTGGTTTTGTTGATGTGAATTCTCCTAACATTTCTTTGTAAATTACAGAAAGTCTATCAAGTAGAGTAGAAGTGTAAAATGGAATTTGTTTGTGCTTTGAATGTGCGTCAAGATTTGTAATCATCAAATCGTCAAAAAGTTTTTTTGCTTTATCAACTTCTAACGGCGACAAATATGCTTTTATATCAACTTCGACAGAATTATTTAAAACTTGACCTGCAAGTTTATGTTGCCCGTCAAAAAGTTTAATTCTATTGTCTATTAGTCGAGCAATTGATGGAGCAAGTTGTGGATGGTCTTTTAAATGGTCACGCAAACTGATTAATCTTTTGTAATCAATTACCCTTGGTTGTAAACCTTCTTGGTCGTCATTTTCAAGCCATTTTATTGGAATTCTGCCATAAAAATATTGTACGTTTAGTATTTTGTCAAACAAAAGAGTAAATGTTCTTTCGTCAATTCCATCATTTATTTTTATGCTATCAGTTTCAGTTGTGAAATGAAAAGATTTTGGAGAGATATCTTTTAATGAAAAAATATCTTGAAGTTTGATATTGTTCTTTTTGTCGTTAAAAAGTTTTTCAAGTTTATAATTATCTCTAAAATCGTATAAAGATTGGTCGGATTTTCTTCTGTTATATTCTTTTAAAACAATTCGGATATTAGTAATATCGCTATCACCTTGTTTTGAAAATGGTAAAATATGGTCGTATTCAATTTCATTATCTGCACCAATTATTTCTCCAGAAATAAAACATTTTAAAGAACCGTCTTTGTCCTGTTGTTGAATTCTAACTTGTTGTTTTTCTACATCTGTAATTTGTCTTTTCATATTTTAAATTTCGTTTTTTCTGTGCGGTGCGATAAAATGGCTACTAA
>DYPB01000282.1 GCA_020720185.1 Flavobacterium psychrophilum
GATTCGCATTTTGTGAGAGGGTTTATTAGTAGTTCTCTAATTTTAACGATAGCTTTTGCTTTTGTTTCAAAAACTATACCGTTAGAAAAATTTCCATAAAAACTAATTATTTTAGTTCCAGAAGTTAAAAACTTGTATGGAAAATTTCGTTGAGTTACGATACCATTAGCGATAACTTGTTTGGGCTGACCTTCGCCAAAATCAATATAAAGATTTTGAATTGGGTTGCTTGTTTCTTGTAAAAACGCTTCGCCGATTGAAAAAATAATTGAATCTAACTCTTGGATAATTGTTTCTTTTAATAGTGCTATAACCAAACTTTGTTTATTTTGATATGGATTCTTGGTTGGTAATTCAAAATATTTTTTAATTTGTGCCGTGCTATCTACCCGCATTAAAGGGTTTGAAACATCAAATATTTCATTTTTCAAGACTGTAATATCATAATTTATAATTCCAATTTCTACTTTGTTCTGGTAGTTGGCATTATAAATTATTTGCTGTAATTGTTCGGCATTAATTAATGAGCTTTTTTGTTACTTGCCAAATTTAATTCGTGCGAAGCTTGCAAGAAATGAGTTACAGATGAAGTATCTATTCTTTGGTTTTGATTAAATTCGTTCAGTTTTGCTAACGGATAAACCCTATCATAGAGTATATTGTTTTTGAATTTTGTGGAATCTAAAGTTTTGGTTACTTCTTTCATCTCTTTATAATAAGATGTTACTGGTTCTTGGGCTATCATTTTAGTAAATGTCCCAAAGATAAAACATAAAACAATAATTTTTGTTTTCATGATAAAAAATTTTGCACCTTTTCAGTTTTCAAAATGACGGTAGAAAAGGATTTACAGCCCGTTTTAAAGAATTTTTAACGACAATCTATGTCATAAAATCTCTTGCAACTAATTAAAATCATTTGCAAAGGTAAAATAAAACCATAAAAAAACGGCAAAGATTTACAATTTTCAACAACATTTTTTTTTTGTTAAATTTAATATAATATTTATAAAGTGTTAAAAAATAGTTTCATACATTTGTACCGATAATGATTGATGATTATGACAAAAAATTACTTCTATATTATTTTACTATCACTGGGCTTGTTTTCCATAAGTGTTTCAGCACAAGAAAGCAAACAAACCAAGCAAGATACAACTATTGATGGTTTGGGTTTTTATCCAAACCCTGTAAGCAATGGTAAAATTTATATTACCTCAAAAACAGGTTTAGAAAAAGACATTTTAATTTATGATGTTTTAGGAAAATTAGTTTTTCAGACCACCACTTCCTCAAAAGAACTAAACATATCTGCCCTATCGGCAGGGGTTTACATCATTAAAATTAGAGAAGGAGAACTTTCAGTAACAAAAAAATTGATTGTAAGATAAAACGCATTCAAAACCTCAACACTTTGCAATTAAACCATCAAGCCTCAACGAAAGTTGGGGCTTTTTTTATTATCAGATTGCCACAATCCAAAGTAAAAAGTTTATTTTTTATTCGAGATTGTAACAATCTAAAGCCAAAAGAATCTTTTTCATTCAAGATTGCCACAATCTGAACATAAAAAGTACATCGCAACCACAACTTTAATCAATCCCTAAACTCGCAACAGACTTTATAAAAACCCCTAAACCTTTTGAAAACAAAAGGTTTTTGGGGTTTTGTAGTTCCACCAAAAA
>DYPB01000079.1 GCA_020720185.1 Flavobacterium psychrophilum
TAAATTAGATTGACTAATGGCTACTGTTGGGTGTTTATCGCCAAAATTTATAATATCGTTTTCTAATGCTTTTTCTAACAATTCTTTGGCTTTTTGCAAATTACCTAAATCTTGATAAACCATTGCTAAATTAGATTGACTAATGGCTACTGTTGGGTGTTTATCGCCAAAATTTATAATACCGTTTTCTAATGCTTTTTCTAACAATTCTTTTGCTTTTTGCAAATTACCTAAATCTTGATAAACCATTGCTAAATTAGATTGACTAATGGCTACTGTTGGGTGTTTATCGCCAAAATTTATAATATCGTTTTCTAATGCTTTTTCTAACAATTCTTTTGCTTTTTGCAAATTACCTAAATCTTTATAAACCATTGCTAAATTAGATTGACTAATGGCTACTGTTGGGTGTTTATCGCCAAAATTTATAATACCGTTTTCTAATGCTTTTTCTAACAATTCTTTGGCTTTTTGCAAATTACCTAAATCTTGATAAACCATTGCTAAATTAGATTGACTAATGGCTACTGTTGGGTGTTTATCGCCAAAATTTATAATACCGTTTTCTAATGCTTTTTCTAACAATTCTTTGGCTTTTTGCAAATTACCTAAATCTTTATAAACCATTGCTAAATTAGATTGACTAATGGCTACTGTTGGGTGTTTATCGCCAAAATTTATAATACCGTTTTCTAATGCTTTTTCTAACAATTCTTTGGCTTTTTGCAAATTACCTAAATCTTGATAAACCATTGCTAAATTAGATTGACTAATGGCTACTGTTGGGTGTTTATCGCCAAAATTTATAATACCGTTTTCTAATGCTTTTTCTAACAATTCTTTGGCTTTTTGCAAATCACCTAAATCTTGATAAACCGTTGCTAAATTATTAGCTAAAATATTTAACTCTTCATCTAAATTGTTGTTTTCTAATATTTTAATAGCCTCTTCTAAAACTATTTTTGCCTTTTTATACTCGCCATTTTCTCTTAACTCATCTGCATATAATATAGTGATTGAATGATAATCTTTCAGACCTTTAGTTGTTGCAATATTGTCATTGGCAATTTTCAGTTGTCGTTCCAACTCATTCAAACGGTCGGTTGGGTCTTTTGCAGTCAATTCAAAACTGTAATTGTCTTGCAGATCGAGTTTGTTTTTAAAACCTTTTTGCCTTTCGGTTAAAAAGCTTTCAGGGGTTTTAAGGATAAATATAAAAACAATCCAACTCCAAAAATCAAAGGCTTCTTTTTGTAAAGTGTTGGTTGTGAATTGGTTTGTCCAGAAAACGATATGAACAGACAAGTCTCTAAATATCGTTTCTCGTTCGGTATTTAATTTCAATAAAATAGCAGGATATTGATTAACAGCTTGTTCTATATTGATGATATGAATTAAATCGCAAGGTTTTTCTTTGATAATTTTATGAATTTCTATCAATAAATTATCAGATTGGGTGCTGGAACAATCTAAAACACAAGCTTTTTTTGGGCTTATTATTTCATTTATTACCACTTGACAATCCATACGAACCAAATCGGTGTCGTATTGAAAGTAAAAAAATGAAGGTTCGGTTGTGATGCGAAAAACTTGCTCAAAGCGAAGTAATTCCTCTTGATTGTCTTGAACTAAAACCGTGTTGCTTGCATTTTCCAATCGATTATGTATTAATAAAAGGTTCTAATACAGGGTTTATTTTTCGGGCATTGGTTGTGCCATTATATTCTAATAGTGCTAATGAAAATAATAGTTCTAACATTTCTTTATCAGCACCATTAAAATTATTACTTTTTAAAATTTCGATATGTTTTGTAGTCAATAACCTTTCTAATAATCTACCAGTTTCATCACAAACTTTTTGAGCTGTCTCCATAGTTATTTTCCATTCGTTACTGAAAGAATAAGTCAATGCTTTCTCTACCAATTGCAATAATTGTCGTGGATGTCCACCTGATTTTTTTATTAAAAATTCTAATACCCCGGTTTCAAAAAATTTTTTTTCATTAATCCTTTTTGTAATTACTGATGAAAAATAGGGTTTGCTTTTATCATTTATTGCTAAAAGTGGTAAATCATAAGGTTTGTATAAAGCCGTAATTAGTGGAGCAATTTGAATGTCATATCGTGTTTCTATTGGTACACAACAAATAAAATTAGTATTTAATTCTTGCAACAATCGGGCATCTCTAAAAAAAGAATTGGTATAAACATCATATTTTTCTTGACGCAATCGTTCTACACCATCAATTATAAAAATAATATCCAAACCTTTTTTTGCCTTAATTATGGAATGTCTAATTTCTATTAAAATCTCATTCAATCGTTGAATGTATTCGCCTTTATTTTCTTTAATTTTTCGTCTAACAATTGTAGAAGTGTTTGATTCATAAGAAAATGCAGTTTTAAGATTTCCTTTTAATGAGAATAATTTCCAAAACATTAATCCAATACTTGCTTCAGCTTCAGCTCCAGCCGATGCTTCATAACTTTTTTTTATTTCATCTTCTACTTCTTTGTCATCTGATATCCATTTGTTGGCTAAATTTTCTAATTTGGTACTATTAAAAGGAATTTTTTTATCATTTAATTGTTCTATTAATTTGGAAATCAATAAAATATATAAATCTTCTTGTTCAAAGGTGCTAATTTGAAAAGCATCTTGAATGTCTGCAAAAACGGTAAAATAACGATTTTCATCGTTAAGATAGGATTCAAATTTTTTTAATTCCGTAGTTTTTCCACTGCCGGTATGTCCTGTAAATAATATTTTTGCATAATCAGTATTATTACTTAATTCATCATTCAAAATATTTAACTGAATTTTCAAAGCGTTTAAATGGTCTGCAGAGCGGAGTTTTTCAAACTCCACATACCCAGCAGGACACTCATTTATATCAAAACTTGGTTTCAATACATTAAGTGCTTCTCGAATATCAATAACAGGTAAAATATATTTACACATTTTTTTAAGAGTATTTTATTTTATTAAAAGTGCAAAATTAGATTTTTAATACTAAATCTTGCTATTAGTGTGTTTTTATTTCCAAATTTTATCAAAATCAAAATCAACCTCACAGGTTTTATCTAATTGAAATTTTGATTTTTCAACTTCTTTATAATAATTGTCTATCAGTTCGTAAACCTCAACCGACTCTTTTAGATAATCTGCTAATATGTAGTATTTAACACCTTGTTCTCTATACAAATCGAATTTTAAAACCCTATCCCTTTTTATAGAAGAAGGAGAAATAATTTCTACAATCAAAATAGGAGGAAACTCCAAATAATCGTTTTCTGTTTCACCACAAATTATCATAAAATCTGGTCGAACTACTGTTTCTTCATTAATTTTCCAATCTAATTCAGTAAATAACATACAATTACAGTTATTACTTTTTATTAGTGAAGTTTTTCCTTGAAATATTAAATTCACAATAGTTATACTATGTTTTGGTGCAGCTGATGGTAGCATTTGTAATGGATATCCATTGACTAATTCCCAATCTTCTTTCCAATTTTTGTAATCATTATAAGTATATCTAGGAAATTCAAATGAGGTACTCATAAAATTTTATTTTATAAATTTATTTAGAAAGATTTATTTCTCAAATTTCCCAATTCCGTCTTTCAACCAATCCAAATACTCTTGGATATTAGGAGAATAACCAATGGGAATATTTAGAATTTCTTTACTTTTAGGATTTATTAGTACATAAAAAGGTTGTGAATTGCTTTGAAAGTATTCTGTTTGAAAATGAGCCCATTTGTGTCCATAATTTTCGAGCAACCTCTTGCTTCCATTTGCTCTTTCCATCGCAATTTGTTCAGTTTTAGGTAGGTTATTCTTATCGTCCACATATAACGAAATCAAAACTATATCGTTTTTTAAAATAGCATCAACTTCTGGATTAGACCAAATATTTTCTTCCATTTTTCGACAGTTTACACAAGCATATCCTGTAAAATCTAGCATCACTGGTTTATTGTTTTTTATAGCAAAATCAAGACCTGTTTTTAAATCTTTAAAACAGTTTAGATTATTTGGACAATCATTTGGATACAAATAACTGTAACCAACTGGCGGGGCTAAACCACTTAATAAACTTAATGATGAGAAGGTTTTAGTTTCTTTATTTACCACAAAACCTGAAGCTAAATATACTGTAAATGAAGCAACTAAAATTCCAAAAAGAATTCTAATAAATGATATTTTTTTAATTGGTCCGTCGTGTGGGAATTTTATTTTTCCAAATAAATAAAGGGTTAATCCTGCAAAAATTATTATCCAAAGGATTAAAAATGTTTCAATTTTTAATATTCCCCAATGTTTTACTAAATCGGCGTTTGACAAAAATTTGAAGGCTAATGCAAGCTCTAAAAATCCTAAAATTACCTTAGTTGTATTGAGCCATCCTCCAGATTTTGGTAAAGAATTCATTAAATTTGGAAATAATGCAAATAATGTAAATGGCAATCCTAATGCCAGTCCGAAACCACCCATTCCTGCCGTGAGTTGCCATGCACCTCCATTTGCTGATAATGAACCTGCAAGAAGCGAACCTAATATTGGACCTGTACACGAAAATGAAACGATTGCTAATGTTAATGCCATAAAAAATATGCCTAAAACTCCTCCAATATTTTCGCCTTGCGTTGATTTATTTGTCCATTTCGAAGGTAATTGCAATTCGTAAAAACCAAAAAATGAAAAAGCAAAGAAGATAAAGATGATAAAGAATATAAAATTTAACCAGATATTTGTTGATATTTCATTCAAAATATCAGGATTTAAACTGTCTAAAAGGTGAAAGGGAATGCTTAATAGCAAGTAAACTCCCAAAATAAAAAATCCATAAAGTACCGCTTTTTTTACGCCATCTGATTTGTTTTTAGAACTATTTTTTGTGAAAAAACTTACGGTTAAAGGAATTAAAGGAAAAACACACGGGGTTAAAAGTGCCAACAAGCCACCTATAAAACCTAATCCGAAAATACTCCATAATGATTTTGTGGCTTCTTTCTGATTAGTGGTTTCTTTTTCATTATTTGAAATAGTTTTTAAGTCCGAGGGTAAAAATCCATATAATTTTAAATTACTATTTAATCCTGCATTTGGATTTTCTATCGTTGAAACCTCAATGTTTTTCGGCATTTCATTTTTTGAAGAATCAACTTTTTCAGCAGAAACAATTACTTCTTTGGAAGAATTTTGGAACTCAAAAACAAAATCTTTATTATCATTTATACAGGCATCTTTACAGGTTTGATAATCTAAATTAAGATTAATTTTTGTGATTTTTGGATTAACAATTTTAACTTTTTGAGTTACCGTTACTGAATTGTCAAAATAATATTCTTCTACTTCAAAAACTTCGTTAAAATGTTTTTTATATGCACTTTCTTTTGCATTCCCTATTAATTTATAATCATTTTTAGGATTATCAAATTTCAAAACCATTGGTAAAGCCCCTCCATCTGGTGTAAATTGGCTGTAAACATGCCAATCTTTTTCAATAGTTCCTTTAATAATTAAATAGTACTCCGTTTCTGAAATTTTCTCTGTTTTGTTCGTCCATTTTACGGGTTTTTTAATTTGAGAGAAAGTATTTGCAAAAGCAAATAATACAAATAATGTTAAGATTTTTTTCATTTTCAATTTAATTAGTTTTCAAAAAATAGATTACAAATATAAGAAAATTCAAATCATAAGGTTAGTAAAACAAAAAAACCTTTCAAAATTATTTGAAAGGTCTTTGTTTATGAAATTTTAAAAACTACGAAACATCAATCATTGTACTTTCGGCAATCTCTTTATATGTTCCGTTTTCTAATTTTTCTCTAATAGCTTCAAATGCTGATAGGGTTTCGTCAATATCAGCAAGGGTGTGGCTTGCCGTTGGTATCATTCGCAATAAAATAATGTCTTTTGGAATTACTGGATAAACCACAATGGATAGGAAAATACCGTGATTTTCTCTTAAATCATTTACCATTATCATCGCTTCTGGAATAGAACCTTTAAGGTAAACAGGTGTAACACAGGTATTTGTGTCTCCAATATTAAAACCTTTTTCTTTCAAACCTCCTTGTAGAGCATTTACATTTTCCCACAATTTATCTTTTAAATATGATGATTTTTGCAACAATTCTAATCGTTTCAAAGACCCAACCGTTTGAATCATTGGCAATGCTTTTGCAAACATTTGAGAACGCAAATTGTATTTCAAATAATCAATAATATCTTTATCGCCCGCAATAAACGCACCAATATTTGCCATCGATTTTGCAAAAGTTGAAAAATATACATCTATTCCGTCTTGACAACCTTGCTCCTCGCCTGTTCCTGCACCTGTTTTCCCAAGTGTTCCAAAACCGTGAGCATCATCAACTAATAATCGAAAATTGTATTTTTTCTTCATTTCTACAATTTCTTTTAACTTTCCTTGTTGCCCACGCATTCCAAAAACACCTTCGGTTATAAAAAGTATGCCACCACCTGTTTCAGTTGCTAATTTTGTAGCTCGTTGCAGGTTTTTTTCCATGCTTTCAATATCATTATGGCGATAAGTAAATCGTTTTCCACTATGTAAACGCACGCCGTCAATAATACAAGCATGTGCATCAACATCGTAAACAATTACATCATTTCTAGTAACCAAAGCATCAATAGTTGACATAATACCTTGATAACCAAAATTTAATAAATAAGCAGATTCTTTCATTACAAATGCCGCCAATTCTTGTTCTAATTGCTCATGAAACTCTGTATGCCCACTCATCATTCTGGCACCCATTGGATAAGCAGCACCGTATTTTATGGCAGCTTCCGTATCTGCTTTACGGATTTCTGGGTGGTTTGCTAATCCTAAATAATCATTTAAAGACCAGTTTAATATATTTTTACCATGAAATTTCATTCTTGGTCCTAATTCTCCTTCTAATTTTGGAAAAACGAAATAACCTTCGGCTTGAGATGCCCATTTTCCTAGCGGACCTTTATTGTTTTGAATTCTCTCGAATAAATCTTTTACCATAACAAATTCTATTTTTTAAAAGTGTGCAAAGATAAAACTTAAATTTTAAATTTTATTTAGATTTTAAAACAATTATATTATATAGTTTGAAAATTGTAACTTTGCATAACTTATGAACTTTCAAATAAAATCAGATTATAAGCCCAAAGGCGACCAACCACAAGCCATCGAGAAACTCTCGAAAGGAATTTTTGATGCCGAAAAATACCAAACTTTACTTGGAGTTACGGGTTCTGGAAAAACTTTTACTGTTGCCAATGTTATCGAAACCGTGCAACGCCCAACTTTGGTTTTAGCTCATAACAAGACACTTGCAGCACAATTATACTCGGAATTTAAACAATTTTTTCCCAATAATGCGGTCGAATATTTCGTTTCCTATTACGATTATTACCAGCCTGAGGCGTTTATGCCTGTTACAGGTGTTTTCATCGAAAAAGATTTATCTATCAACGAGGAATTAGAAAAAATGCGAATGTCCACCGTAGCTTCATTGCTTTCTGGACGGAGAGATATTATTGTAATATCTTCTGTATCTTGCCTTTACGGAATTGGAAATCCAACTGAATTTGAAAAAAATATTATCCCAATAGAAGTTAATCAAGTCATTTCTCGTACCAAATTATTACATCAATTAGTGCTAAGTTTGTACTGCCGAACCGAAGCCGATTTTACTCCAGGAAATTTCCGCATTAAAGGTGATACGGTCGATGTTTACCCGAGTTATGCCGATGACGCTTTTCGAATTCATTTTTTTGGCGATGAAATCGAAGAAATTGAAAGCTTTGATGTAAAAACATCTCAAATAATCGAAAAATTTGAAAAATTAATCATTTATCCAGCCAATATGTTTGTAACATCTCCGGATGTTTTGCAAAATGCCATCTGGGAAATTCAACAAGATTTGGTCAAGCAAGTTGATTATTTTAAAGAAATTGGTAAACATCTCGAGGCCAAACGATTGGACGAACGCACCAATTTCGATTTAGAAATGATTCGAGAACTCGGTTATTGTTCAGGAATTGAAAATTATTCACGCTATTTAGATGGTAGAAATACGGGTGCACGACCGTTTTGCTTGTTGGATTATTTTCCAAAAGATTATTTAATGGTTGTTGATGAAAGCCATGTAACACTGTCGCAAGTCCACGCAATGTATGGAGGCGACCGTTCTCGAAAGGAAAATTTGGTCGAATATGGTTTTCGTTTGCCTGCTGCAATGGACAATCGACCGTTGAAATTTGACGAATTTGAGTTGATGCAAAATCAAGTTATTTATGTATCTGCAACCCCCGCCGACTATGAATTGCAAAAATGCGATGGTGTTTATGTCGAACAAATTATTCGTCCAACAGGTTTAATCGACCCAATTATTGAAATTCGTCCGAGTTTGAATCAAATTGACGATTTGATAGAAGAAATTCAAATTCGTGCCGAAATTGACGAGCGGGTTTTGGTAACCACATTAACCAAAAGAATGGCAGAAGAATTGGCAAAATATTTAGCAAAATTAGATGTAAAATGCCGTTATATTCATTCCGAAGTCGATACTTTAGAACGCATCGAAATTATGCAAGATTTGCGAAAAGGTATTTTTGATGTACTAATTGGTGTCAATTTACTCCGTGAAGGGTTGGATTTACCCGAAGTTTCGTTGGTTGCAATATTAGATGCCGATAAAGAGGGTTTTTTAAGGAGTCATCGTTCATTAACTCAAACCATTGGTCGTGCCGCTCGGAATTTAAACGGAAAAGCCATTATGTATGCAGATAAAATTACGGCAAGTATGCAAAAAACCATTGACGAAACCAATTATCGTCGGGAGAAACAAATCAATTTTAATACAACTAATAATGTTGTGCCACAAGCATTAAACAAAAGAATCGAAAGTGCTTTTACCAAAAATCCTTTGGTCGATTTTGAATTAGAAAATACTGAAATTGGTCTTGCAGCCGAAGCACAATCGGAATACTTATCAAAACCCGAAATTGAAAAACGCATTCGTGAAAAACGAAAAGCTATGGAAAAATCGGCAAAAGATTTAGATTTTATGCAAGCCGCAAAATTGCGAGATGAAATTAAGGCATTGCAAGAGTTGATTTGAAAATATAATCCTTTTAAAGTTTATGTAAAATTGAAAGAAAATTAAACTTTCAAATTATTCCAATTCTTTTTTCAGAATAACTTTATTCCATAATTCTACGCCATTTTTATCATAAAGAGCTAGTTTTAATTGTCTATTTT
>DYPB01000283.1 GCA_020720185.1 Flavobacterium psychrophilum
TCAGAAAAATATCTTAGATGAAAATTGAACCGAAACAAATAGTTGTATTGAAATAGGCTATTTACTTTCTTTGCAGAGGCGAGACAAAATTGAACCGAAACAAATAGTTGTATTGAAATTTTTAATCCTTTTAATTGTGTTTCACTAATGGTAGTATTGAACCGAAACAAATAGTTGTATTGAAATTCTCTTTGTATTCGTGCTTGTTTTAGACTAACTATATTGAACCGAAACAAATAGTTGTATTGAAATTTGACAACCTCCGTCCTCTTGTGCGAGGTGGGCTTATTGAACCGAAACAAATAGTTGTATTGAAATTAGCACCTGTGTCATATCTCGTCTTGCGGATTGACGATTGAACCGAAACAAATAGTTGTATTGAAATACTTTGTGTAAACTTTAAACTTAGCCGTCCCACTTGATTGAACCGAAACAAATAGTTGTATTGAAATCCATTTTTTGATGGGCTGAACCACTGTCTGCAAGTAAATTGAACCGAAACAAATAGTTGTATTGAAATATTTTTAGATGTTCAGAAAAATATCTTAGATGAAAATTGAACCGAAACAAATAGTTGTATTGAAATAGGCTATTTACTTTCTTTGCAGAGGCGAGACAAAATTGAACCGAAACAAATAGTTGTATTGAAATATCACATCTTTAGGCAAAGAGTTACAAAACGCATACATTGAACCGAAACAAATAGTTGTATTGAAATTACACAGCGTCTAAACACACCTCTATCACCACCTCATTGAACCGAAACAAATAGTTGTATTGAAATTTCTATGGAGTATGTAAACAGTTTTTGACGAGACCGATTGAACCGAAACAAATAGTTGTATTGAAATATAGTATAGACTTTTCTAAAAATTAAAAAAGAAAAAATTGAACCGAAACAAATAGTTGTATTGAAATAGTGTAAAAGGAATCACAAAAAGAATTATAACTAATATTGAACCGAAACAAATAGTTGTATTGAAATATTCAGAATTTCGGTACCGAGATGATTTCTATTGATTGAACCGAAACAAATAGTTGTATTGAAATCCTTTTTGGTTTTAATAATTCTAAAAAAAAGACTTATTGAACCGAAACAAATAGTTGTATTGAAATTATATTCCAGTTGTAAAGCATTACTTGACAACTGCATTGAACCGAAACAAATAGTTGTATTGAAATTGGTACTTAGAGACAGAATAAATAACCTCTCCGTTAATTGAACCGAAACAAATAGTTGTATTGAAATTCTGTATTTACATACTTTTCTTTTACTGTTGGGTGAATTGAACCGAAACAAATAGTTGTATTGAAATAACGTTACTGTTTTTTTTGCATTAAAAAACAGACTTATTGAACCGAAACAAATAGTTGTATTGAAATAAAGGAGATTAGAGATGGTATTATTCGTCTAAATGATTGAACCGAAACAAATAGTTGTATTGAAATGAAATTTGTTTATCATTGAAGTGTTTCATTTTAAACATTGAACCGAAACAAATAGTTGTATTGAAATAAAGCTCTGCCGAACTCGTCCTCATCCGCGTCTTGATTGAACCGAAACAAATAGTTGTATTGAAATAGAGTTGAACAAGAGGGTGTCCCCGATGGCTGAATATTGAACCGAAACAAATAGTTGTATTGAAACATGAGAGATGCCGTTTCTCTCGTT
>DYPB01000284.1 GCA_020720185.1 Flavobacterium psychrophilum
AAGAAGTAAATGAATATCTGTGGAAAAATAGTTGGAAAGTAATTCGATTTTGGGGCAAAGAAATTGAAAAAAATTTAGACCTTTGCACACAAAAAATTGAAAATATAATAAATGAGCAAAAAAATAAAAAAATATAGCGAATTTAAAGAGAAAATCAACATTGATACTCTCAAAGATACAACAGAAAACTCTGCGTATCTTACTCATTATTTGCATAATAGAAAGAACGGAGTTTCAAAATATTATTTACCACAAGCAGAAGAATTTTTTAGTAGTTTAGTAAGTGAACCACTGCAAGAATATTTGACTTTAAATTTCAAATTTGATGTTCCATTTCCGGAACCAAAAAATCATAAATTCACATTTATTGATTTATTTGCTGGAATTGGCGGGTTTAGAATTGCAATGCAAGATTTATTAGGTAAATGTGTATTTTCATCAGAGATAGATAAATATGCAAAAAAAACGTATGAATTAAATTTCGGAGAAGTTCCATTCGGCGACATTACAAAAATTAACGAAAAAGATATTCCTGAACACGATGTTTTGTGTGCCGGTTTTCCTTGTCAAGCATTTTCGATTGCAGGAAAAAGAAAAGGTTTTGAAGAAATAAGGGGAACTCTATTTTTTGAAATTGCACGAATTATTAAAGAAAAACGCCCAAAAGCATTTTTTCTTGAAAATGTCAAAGGGCTTAGAAATCACGATAAAGGTAAAACACTAAAAACAATTCTTGAAGTTCTTCGGGATGATTTAAACTATTATGTTCCGGAACCTGAAATAATGAACGCAAAAGATTTTGGAGTTCCGCAAAATAGAGAAAGAATTTATATTGTAGGGTTTCGTAAGGACTTAAATATAAATGATTTCAAATATCCTGAACCAACAAAACAAGATGTAAAATTTGCAGATATAAAAGAGAATAATGAAGTTTCAGTAAAATATTATTTATCAGAACAATATCAAAAAACTCTAATAAATCATAGACAACGACACGCAGATAAAGGAAATGGTTTTGGTTACGAAATAATTGCAGATGACCAATGTTCAAACGCAATTGTAGTCGGCGGAATGGGACGTGAACGAAATATTGTAATTGATTGCAGATTAAAAGATTTTACACCTGTTACAAATATTCAGGGTAATGTAAACAAAGATTTTTGGCGAAGAATGACACCGAGAGAATGGGCAAGATTACAAGGATTTCCCGAAAAATTTATTATAAACGTTGCAGATGTTCAGGCATACAAGCAATTTGGAAATTCTGTTGCAATTCCTGCAATTTATGAAACCGCAAAAGTAGTAATTGATAAACTTTTAAATAATGCTAAAAGGAAATAAAGGCGAATGGTCAGAAATATATACTTTGCTTAAATTATTAAGCGAAGGCAAATTATTTACAGGAGATGCAGAATTAAATAAAATTCAAAACCTTGTATATCCGATTATTAAAATTTTAAGGACAGAAACAGAAGGAAATTATGAGTATTCATTTTCAGGCAATTTAGTAATTATTACAAGTGAAAATCAGAAAATTGAAATACCGATTATAAAATTTGCAGAACAAACAGAAATTTTATTACAAAAAATAAGAACATCAAAAGAAGGTGCATTTACAATTCCGGAAATTGAAAATTTTTTAACACAAATCAGATGTAAAACTTTGAGAGC
>DYPB01000080.1:0-6101 GCA_020720185.1 Flavobacterium psychrophilum
ATTGTGTAAACTACTTTTTCGACTTTATCATCATTTCTAATTGATCCCAAAGTTCTGTTGGAATTTGCTCTAAAAGGTTCATTTGTCCTGCACCTTTTAACCATTCACCACCATCAATAACAACTACTTCTCCATTAATATAGGCTGAAAAATCGGATACTAAATAAGCCGCAAGGTTTGCTAATTCTTGATGATCTCCAACTCTGCCAACTGGTACTTTTTTTGACATATCAAACTTTTGAGCCAAATCTCCTGGTAGTAATCTATCCCATGCTCCTTTTGTAGGAAAAGGTCCTGGTGCAATAGCATTGGTACGAATACCGTATTTTGCCCATTCTACGGCAAGACTCCGAGTCATTGCTAATACTCCTGCTTTTGCACAAGCACTTGGCACTACGAAAGCCGAACCTGTAAAGGCATAAGTGGTAACGATATTTAGAACCGTTGCAGTTTCTTGCTTGGTATCTATCCAATGTTTTCCGAAGGCGAGTGTACAATTTTTTGTGCCTTTTAATACAATATCTATTACGGTGTCAAAAGCGTTTGCCGATAATCTTTCGGTTGGCGAGATAAAATTTCCTGCGGCATTGTTGAGTAATACATCAATTTTTCCGAAAACTTTTAGTGCTTCTGCTAGCATATTCTCTACTTGATCATAGTGTCGAACATCGCATTGTAGGGCTAAACATTTGCCATTTGATGGATAATCTTTTACTTCATTTTCTAATTCAGTGGCTGTTTTTTGTAATTTTTCTAAATCTCGAGAGGTTATTACTACATTTGCTCCTAACTCAAGGAAATATTTGGTCATGGCTTTGCCTAATCCGCTACCGCCACCTGTTACTACTATTGTTTTGTTTTCGAGGGCATTCTCTCGAAGCATTTTTTTTGAAAAGTTCATTGTTTTGCAATTATGGATTACGCATTTTTATTCTAATCTCTTCACTTTTACTCTATTAGTAAAGAAGTAGGAATTAAAACTTATTTTTTTGTTTTTATAAGTTTTAAGCTTTCTTATTATTTTTTGAAAATAGAATAGATTGTAATTCCAAAACCAATTAAAACTACTGTTGGTGCTAATCTGATTCTTCTAAAACTAAAAACGGCATCGTTCCAAACTTTTGGATCATCACTGCCGCCACCACTCATTAGAATAAATCCGACAGTAATTACACCAATTCCTATTAATAGAAATTTGTAGTTTGAAGCGTCAAAAATAAAATTTACTTTTTCTGTTTTTTCTTGCTTTTTCATTTGTTTATAATATTTTGTTTTTTTTATAGAGGTATTAAAATTTGTTTAATACCCTTAGTGCCTTGTTATCTATATAAATTGGACTAAAAAAGATTTTGAGATTTTAGAAATCAAAAAAATTAATACAAATCGTCCGTTCGTAAGTTCAAAAATCTTTGTGTTGCAAAATAGGTTCCTATCCAAGTAATTAGAACTCCCATTCCTAAAACTCCAAATAATACAGAAATAGTTATAATTTTATTTTGCAAAAGCCCTAATTGTAAGGAACTTTCGATATATATTAATGTAAAAACTAATATTATTATTGCAAATCCTGCACCTATCAAACCTAATTTTATACTTTGTATAATAAATGGTTTACGGATAAACGATTTTGTTGCTCCAACCATTTGCATCGTTTTGATAATAAACCTATTAGCATGAATAGATAATCGTAAGGAACTATTAATCAATAAAATAGATATTATTGCAAATATGCTGCTGATTATTAAAATCCAAGCACTTACTTTTTGAATATTATTGTTTACTAAATCCACTAATTGTTTGTCATAAACAATATCTGCAACCATCTCATTAGTTTTCAATTTTCGTTCAATGCGTTCAATACTTTCTTTGTTAATAAAATCGGCTTTTAGATAAATATCATAAGAATTTTGTAACGGATTAGCCCCTAAAAATTTCATAAAATCCTCTCCAATAATCTCTTTATGTTCTTTTGCAGCTACTTCTTTTGAAACAAAAAGGTATGATTTTGTATAAGCTGCAAGTTTTAAATCAGTACCAAAAGCTTTCAAATCATCGTTTTTAGCTTCATTTTTAAAGAAAACAGTCATTACTATTTGCTCTTTAAAATCATTGGTTAATTTTTTAGAATTTGCAACAAAAAATCCAAGTAACCCAAGCATATACAATACTAAAAAGACACTTAAAACTACTGAAAAATAAGACGACATTAATCTTCTTTTTTGAAACTTATCATAATTAGAACTCATATAAAAATAATTAGCGGTTATAAAATAATTTAGAGCGTAAAATTAACAAACAAATTCATAAAATAAAGTTAATATTGTTTAAAATTTACGATACTATAAAGTTTAGCCTATTGGGTAGGCTTTATTTTTGTGTAGTGTGCGGTCTATTTTGAGTTTTTTTGTGATGATAAGGAATCATATTGAGATAAAATATCTTTCAAAAATGTTTGGCTAATTTAATTTTAGTGTTTCTTCTAATGTTTTATTAAACTCATTTTCACTTTCATAGTTATAAAATGGCACTGCTGTAATTAAATAATTGTCAGTATCAATTTTAATCGTTTTTTGTTCTTCGCTTATTTCTTTTAAAAAGTCATTTTTCCATTTGTCGTGAGTAATTAAATGAGCTCCTTTTGGTTCTATGAAAACTTGAAAAATTAATTCATTACCATCAATTTGTTTACAAAAAAGCACAAAATCAGGCTCGAATGCACGACCGAGTTTATCGAATATTTTAATTTCTCTTTCGTTACGAATAAGGTAAATGTTCGAAAATTTATTAGATAAGCTTTCAAATCTCCTTTGAAACAATTCAACAAATTTCTTTTCTTCGCTTGTACCGTAGTTTGCATTAAAAACATACCAAGATTCATCTATTAAAAATTCTTCTTGACCTTTAGCTCTTTCACTATCTTTGTTAACTTTAATTTCTTTGTTCTTGAATACTTTGTGAATATAATCTTTTGTGTATTCAGATCCTTCAAACTCTGCTAAGTTTGATTTAATTTCAGTTTCTATGCTTTGCAAAAGATTTTGTATTGCAATTAAATAATCATCGTTTTCAATTTCGGATAGTCTAGTTTTTGTACCACTTATAGTAATTTCCAAACCACCTAAATAGTCTTTACTTTCTATAAAGTTTGAAAGCGAATTGATATTAGGAAAAAACCTTACTAGGTTATTATAATAAAAAAATGGATTTTGTGATAATGCAAAACGAATGATATGTTTTGGAATTTCCGAAAGTGATTTATCAATTGGTTTTGCTTGTTCAATAATTGTTTCTTCCTCGTTATTAAAAACACTTGACATTTTTCCACTACCCGATGAAAGGGAATAAATAAAGTTTTTTCTCGAAACACCAAAATCAGAAAACGATTTTACATTGTTGTAACTTTTTTCTATTTTTTTATTGAATACTACTTGACCCGTTTTATAAAAATCTGTTTCCTTAAATGCTAATTTTAGAGTTAATTGCTTGGTAACTAAATTGTCTTCATCTTCATAAATACCAGATTCTACTAATGCTTTTTTAAGTTCCGAAATATATCTACTGTCTTCTTTGGTGTGGTAATACAATTCTTCTAATACTTTTAAATCATTGGTTGGGTCGTCATCATATTTTCTAGTGTATCTGTCTTGTGTTTTTTCTAACGCAAAAGGGAAATATCTAGCACCTCGACCTATTAACTGCGCTTCGGATAGTGTGGTTTTACCTATTGTTTTATTGGTACCACCTGTATTTTGACCTTCATATAAACGCACAATATCAAACAAGTTTAATACATCCCAACCTTCGTTTAATTTCTGCACTGCAAAAACTGCTCTGATGGGATTATTCTCCTCTTCTAAGGTGTTTAGTTTTAATTGTGTAGCTTCTATTTCTTTATCATTATTGGCACTGATACAATTTTCAAGTTTAAAATTGGATTGTATTCTTTTAACTATTTCGCTTGTGCTGATATTTATAGTTTCAAAAAATAAAAATGCTTTTTGAAGTATAGAAATAGTGCCTTGTTTTTTTATTTTTTCTATATGACTAGCCGATAAAAAATCTATTAATGTATGAAAATCTACTTTGTTTTTTTCTGACTCGGCAATGGTTTGTTTTGCCTTAAAAAGTATTACGGGCTTTAGGTTTATATTGTTTGCAGTAGCTAATTCTTGACGATACAGGTTTAAAATTAGGGCTTGTATTATCCTTTCTTGCTGGTCAAACTCGCTACGAATTAAGTTTATTTCTTTAGAAAACTTATCTTTTCTAAATTGTGCTAGGTCGTATTTAAAAATTACTTTGTCTTGATATTTTTTTAAAATATCGGCATTTTTATAATCAATGGTTGCGGTAAATTCTAATAATAAGTTATCAAAATTTTGTTTCATAATTTCAATAACTGTACCTTCCCAGCTTCCTAATAATTCGCCGCTGTTTTTTGTTGCCGAACTCAAATGATGTGCTTCATCGGCAAAAAGCACTATTTTTTTGTCTTTAAAGTCTTCGTAAGTAACACTATTTTCTTTGGTATTATTTAAGTCGATATGTAATTGCTGAATGGTAGTAAATTTGATATTGATATTTTGATTATCGGCTTCATCAAAATTTTCAACTTCTTTAATTTGAATTTCTTTGCCTTCTACCACTATTTTGTTGTTAAACAAATATTTTGAAGATTGTGGATTGAGGAAATTGTCTTTTGTTTTTCTGATAATGTTGTTTGAGTTTACAAAAAACAAAAAATTGCGATAGCCCTTTTGGTACAAATACAGCATTAAACCAGCCATTACCAATGTTTTTCCACTACCTGTTGCCATATTGTAAAGCAAATGGGTGGGTTTATTGGGTTTGGCTTCAAAAGTATTATTAAAAAAATAGTCGAACCTTGAAAAAGACTTAACTTGATAATCACGAATAGGGAATTTAGGATTTAAGTTCTCATCTATTAATGAAAACCTTGTTTTGTCTATTGGTATAAAGCCCGATGCAGTGTTTAATGTTTCGTATAAAAATGCCATTTAATCTTTTTTTTTATAAAATATTTTTCCTACTCGAGTAATATGTTCTATTAATTTTTTGTTATTTAAACTTTCAAATAGTTGAAGATCTATTGTATATGGAAAATTACTATTGTTAATTTCTAAAATTATTTTTCCTAATTGGTGTCGGTCTATTTTACTATTGCAAATAACCAAATCCACATCACTTCGTTCATTATAATTTCCTTTTGCTCGAGAGCCATATAGAACCACTTCTGTCAAATGTTTGTTTTTTGCAAAAATTGCTTCCAAAATAGCCATTGATGATTCATTTATTCCAAATGTATTCATAACTGTGGTATTATTAAAGAGGTATATAAATCGGACAAAAGAGGCGTGTATTTTAATTGAATATCGGGAATTATAGCTTCAAAAAACTTAAAATCATAAGTATGGCTAAGTAAATTTCTATCATCAATCATTTCCAACCATAGGTCTATATTGTCTATATATTTTGTTTTAAAAGCTTCTTTCAAAACCATTTTTGGCGAAATTCTATCCAGTATAATCCCATCATATTCCATTTTATCTTTAAGGGTTTTCCAAGCCAGTTCTAATGTAAACTCAAACCGTTGTATAACCCCTTCTTTTTCTAAATAAGAGAGTTTGTTAATGTCCATTTCGGGCACTTCCTGCAATAGTTTTATGGCTCTTTGGAAATTTTCAAACCGTTGTTTCCAGCGTATATCTTGTTCCATACTCTTATTTTTTTAGTTTATAAAAATCTTGCGTTACTTGTTTGTCTTCGGCTGATACTTCAAAATCTTTATCATTCAAAGACGAAAGATTGACATACAATTGGTTTTTGTCTAATAATTCAACCAAATGTTGTTTTTGTTCTGCCAAAGATAATGCTTTAAATTCTTCGATGTGTTCTTCTTGTTTTTGAATATCTACATTATAGTTGAGGAAAGATTTAGCTTTCATTTCTTCCCAAATATTCAAAATTGTTTTAGTGTCTTTTGCGGTTTCAATTTGTTCAATAAAAATTTGATTGTATTTTTTAAGTTCGAAATAAACAAATTCACCTCCGCCTTTCCAGTTTACTGCTTTTGAAATGCC
>DYPB01000080.1:6201-9241 GCA_020720185.1 Flavobacterium psychrophilum
TCATAAATGTTAGCCAAGTGCTGTGGTTAAAAGAATCGTTGTATTTAAAACCATCATTACCTGTATTGTAAGGTGGGTCTATGTATATTAATTTTACTTTTCCTGCAAATTCCTTTTTTAGGGTATGCAAAGCAAGTAGGTTATTTCCTTTAATAATTAAGTTATCGGTAATGGTGCCGTTTTCGTTTCGGTTAAATTTAGAGACGGAATGAATGCCGTCTGTACTAAATCGTTTGGCATTGCTTAAAACCTTTGGTTCTAGCAGTTGGGTAATTTCGTCTTGTGCCAGAGTTTCGTTAAAAAATATTTCTTCTCTTTTGTCTTCCTCTCGGCTTTGTCCACCTTCCAAAACGCAGTCTTTAAATGGCCATACAAGGGCAACTTCGTTGCGTTGTTTTAAGTATTTACTATCAATTGTTAAACCAACTTTGTTTTTGTAGGCGGTGTAACTGTCGTTTAAATAGTTTTTTTGTTCTAAAAATTGTATAAATAGACTTTGGTTAAAGCACATCACACCTTTTACATCTTTAAAAAATTTGGCTTTTAAATCCTTATCATCAAGCAATAAGCCAATTAACTCTTCATCAAAGTTCTGTGCTTTATTTATTACCACCCATTTTTTTAGTTCGCCATTATCCGTAACATAATTGGGTTCTTTTTTTAGTTGCTTTTCGAGTGTTTCAAATAGTTTCATTTATTTTTTTTTCAAGTATTGGCAAATGTAATAAGTAATTAGTATTTATGCTAAAAATTATATTGATTAAAAAAAAATAAAAAAGTTATTAACATTTCTTTTATACTCACAAAATAGATATATATTTATACCATAATATTTCACACATACAAATTGCGGAAACAATTTGGGGTTTTCAGAAATAAAAACTTACTCAAAAAACGGGGTTCTAGCCATTGGTTTTTTGAGTTTTTTTATGCTCATAAATAAATTTTTTGTATCAAAATGTACCAAAATGTACCAAAATAAAAACACTTTGAAAAGGTTGATGTGTTTTTAAAATCACATATTTGCATTTTTAGAATAGTTTTTTCCTTTCTTAAAAAGGACAAAAATAGAATTTAAAAAAGTGCGTTTTACACTTTTGCAGTATCCTCTTTTTATTATCATTTTTAGCTGCCAAATTGTATTTTCAAGACGCTTTTGCTGTTTTTTTAGTGGTAAATAATCTACTTATTAACATTTTTTTGAAAATTATTGAGGTCATTGATGATCATTTGGAGCAATTTTGTCAAGATAATTTTTCGTCCCGACGAATGATTTGCATCGTCCCGATGAATGATTTGTTTTGTCCGCATGAATCGTTTGCTTCGTCCGTATGAAATTTGATTGTTTGTAACTGAAAAATAAAAAAAAACCTCGACTGCGGAAACAGTTCGAGGTTTTCAGTAACAAAAAGTTACTCAAAAAAATTACGGGGTTCTAGCTTTCTTTTCTAAACGATATTTCGTTTAAAAGAGTTCGTAATTTTTTACCAGGACGGAATAATACCCTAGATTTTGTAATGCTACTTGCCGTTACTTCAGCAGCAGTAGGCATTCCGTCTGAACTTATACCGATTTGGAAATTACCTAATCGACCAAGTTTTACAATCCTGCCTAGCCCAAGTTCGGTAGCAATGTTGTGCTCTAACGAAATCAAAACTGCATAACAGTCTGCTTCGGTTACTGTGCATTGATAAGAAATCAATTTGGCAAGCGTTTCCAAATCAACATCGCCATCGCCTTTTGCGGCGGCATAAAATTTTGCAGGAGCCAAAATGTCCTGAGGGTTTCTCCTTGAGAGAACTTGATATTTAACCATTATTTTTAAATGTGTTAAATTAATAAAAATAAATATGTTCCAGTACACTACATCATGAGTGCCTTTTTAACCTTACAAAGATAATTGAATGTGATTAGAAAAAGAATATAAACTTTTTAACAATTACCTTGAGTTTTCAACATTTTTGACAATTTTTGGAACAAAATATGAATTTGCACCTATCAATTTTCTAAAAAACTAATTTATAGAACCCACCTTATTATTAAAGGCTTTTTTTATACCTTTGAACGCTTGTAAAAAATAAATAAAATACGGATGAAATACAATCCAATCGAAATTGAAGCCAAATGGCAAAAGATATGGGCAGAAACTAAACCTTTTGTCGCAGAAAACAATTCTACAAAACCAAAATATTTTGTTTTGGATATGTTTCCGTATCCATCGGGTGCGGGCTTGCATGTGGGACATCCATTGGGATATATCGCCTCGGATATTGTTGCCAGATACAAACGCCACAAAGGTTTTAATGTTTTGCATCCACAAGGTTACGATTCTTTTGGTTTGCCTGCCGAACAATATGCCATTCAAACAGGGCAACATCCAGACAAAACCACTAAAGAAAATATAACTCGATATAGAGAACAATTAGATAGAATTGGTTTTTCATTCGATTGGGACAGAGAGCTAAGAACCTCAAATGCTGATTATTACAAACATACTCAATGGATTTTTATACAAATATTTAATTCGTGGTACAATAAAGATACGGATAAAGCAGAAGATATTACAACCTTAATTTCAATTTTTGAAAAAGAAGGAAACACTACTGTAAATGCCGTTTGTGATGACAATATTTTACTATTTTCAGCCGCCGATTGGAACTCATTTTCAGAAATTGAAAAGCAAAAAATATTATTACAATATCGACTAACCTATTTGGCAGAAAGCGAAGTAAATTGGTGTCCAGCATTGGGCACTGTTTTAGCCAATGACGAAATTGTAAATGGCATTTCCGAAAGAGGTGGACATCCCGTAATTCGTAAAAAAATGACCCAATGGTCTATGCGAATTTCCGCTTATGCAGAAAGATTATTACAAGGTTTAGACACGATTGATTGGAGCGAAAGCATCAAAGAAAGCCAACGAAATTGGATAGGGAAAAGTGTAGGAGCGAGTATTGTGTTTCAAATCCTTCCCCCAGCCCCCTCCAAAGGAGGTTCAAAAGTTAGTTTTGAAAGAAATCCTCACCCCCAACCCCTCTCC
>DYPB01000285.1 GCA_020720185.1 Flavobacterium psychrophilum
GAATACATCAAGTGTGCTGTTAGCTTTGTGTCAAATTTTATCGTAAAAAGTTTGGCCACAATGTAAAAAAAAGATGCGGCAATTTTATTTTTTAACAAGCGAAAATAGGCATTTCCGTCCAATAGAAAAATGGATATTGAGCTTCACCGAGACAAACTGGTGTGTTTCCAATATATGACGTTTCAAAATAATTTTCTTTAAATTTAACAACCGAATACCTGTTAGCCCGAATATCGTATAAAATTACATAACATTCAGCTTTAGGCATTTGCTCGCTAATTTTATACCAATTCGAAGCCGCTGCAATTTTAGCGGATTCGAATTCTTTATCTAAATTATTCATATTCTTTTTATTAACTGATTGATAAAATTAACATAATGTGTTATAAATAATCGTTATCAGATAGAGAGAGAAGCAAGTCCACTATGCCTTCTTCTGATTTCATCGAAAGCATTTTCTTTAATTTTTTCGATAGGAAACCCAAATACTTTATTATCAATATTAACAATGATAAGTTTTTTATCTGCAAAATTTTTTTCGCAATGTTTCGCAAAATCTACCCAACTTCTAAAAATTTTCGGAAGTTCCATTTTAACTAATTGATTTTCCATTTGTTAAATTATTTACATTTTTACTATTTAATAACATTATGCGGTTTACGAGCGAAAAAAGCATCGCCGCAAACCGCAAAAAAACGCCTATAAATTTTCCGATTTTTCACGAATAAAACGGGATACTTTTGACAGTAAAATATTAACATCATTCATTATTCAAAAAAGAAAAAATATAAGCAATCACATCAACCGTCCACCCTGAGCCGAGCATTTTATATCTGTTAGTGTTAGCAACGCAATCAGTGTATCCGTTCGGAACTGTCTGTATGCGTTCGCATTCGGATGGTGTTAACATTCTATGCGCTTTCCTATCAGTGTCTAAAAACCCCTCTTTAATACTTATCGCTGGCCTTGAACTGCCTCTTATTCCTTTATAATAAGATGCAGTCAAGGTGTTAAATATTTTCCTGCGTTTAAAAATCCTGTCATTCCCACAGCTGGATGGGAATCCCGGGCCTTCAATAAAATCAAAAACATTATATTCCGATTGAGGGGGTTGTGTTATATTTAGAATATTCGTCCAGTATAATCGCCGTCTCATCTGTGGGACAAATTTAGCACTAGTAATTTCGATTGGTTTTACCCCTAATGCATCAGTAATCACATCCTCCCACTCTTTTTTCATTATCACATTTTCAAATAAAAAATAAGTAGGCTTTACTTCATTCAACACCCTCACAAACTCCCAAAATAACTTGCTTTCCCCGTCAAATCCGCTGTTATCCCCTGCCCTACTGAAACTTTGACAAGGCGAACCTCCTAACAGTAGGTATATGTCTTGAAAATCGCTTCCTTTTAATTTTATAACATCCCCAACCTGTTTCGTCTTCGGATAATTCTTCATAGTTACTTTTATAGCTTCTTTTTCAATTTCGGATGCAAAATATTCATCATATTCAATTTTTTGTCTGTTTAAGGCTATTTGCCCGCAACTCATTCCGTCGAATAGTGATAATACGTTGATTTTTTTTTTATTTGCACTCATTCCTAAATTATTCATATTCTTTTTATTAACTGATTGATAAAATTAACATAATGTGTT
>DYPB01000286.1 GCA_020720185.1 Flavobacterium psychrophilum
TATTTTTATTGCATTTTGAGTTTTCATAACGAAGTCTAATGCGTAATTTGGGTTTTATAATCTTCCGACAGGTATCGCAAGTGGCTATTTAATATATTTTGTTCATTTTTTAATTGTTTTTTATGCTTGATACAATATCTGCAATAAATGTATCAAAATTCATACCGTCTTCCCCTTTTAGTCCCAATCGAACGATGACTAAATTTTGCGAAGGTAAAATAAAAATTCTTTGTCCCTGATGTCCATTACAAGAGTATAAATTTCGAGGAGCGTTCGGGTAATGTCCGCCAGCATTTAACCAAAAATGTCCTCCGTACGCTCCGTTTGAGGTTGGTGTTGGTGTTGTTATAAATTTTGTCCAACTTGGATCAAAAATTTGTTCGCCATTCCAGTTTCCATTATGCAAGTATAGTAATCCAAATTTAGCCCAATCTCTTGTTTTTGCCCAACCGTATGAAGAGCCTACAAAATTTCCTGTCATATCGGTTTCAATAAGCATACTGTTCATTCCTATTTTATCAACTAATTCAGTGTACCAAAAATTAAGGTATTCTTGATGGTTTTTAAATTGAGTTTTGATAATTCCTGAGAGTAAATTTGTGGTTCCAGAGGAGTAATTCCAATGCGTGTTTGGACTAAATAATGCGTTTTTGTTTTTCTGTGCCTCACTCATATTTTTTGATTGAAAAAGCATTTTTGTAACATCCGAAATTGCTTCGTAGTTTTCTTCCCATTCTAATCCTGAATTCATATTCAGAAGATTTTTTAGGGTAATGTTTTTCCGATTATCATTTTGCCATTCGGCGATTGGGGCAGGGTTTTCAATGTTTATTTTTCCTTGTTTTTGAAGTATCCCAAATATGGTTGCGGTAATGCTTTTAGTCATCGACCAGCCTAAAAATTTAGAATCTTTATTATAACCATCGGCATATTTTTCGGCAATAATCTTATCATTATAAACCACTAAAACGGCTCTCGTTCTATTCTTTGTTATGAAAGCATTGACAACAGCGGTGTTTAATTTATTATAATCAAGGTTTTTAAAAATAGTTGTTTCTGCTGATAAATTTCCATACGGAAAAGGCAAATTGTTATTTAGAATGCTTCTTTTAGGTACATTATATGGTTTTGAAATATCAAAATCATCGTCAATTAGTGTTGCTCCGAGTCCTTCTCTGTAAATACTTTTTCGGGTTTTTAGTCCATATAAGGATGCGGTTGCAAATTTCTCGGTTTCGTTTATTTCATTTTTAGCCCAATCAATTAGAGGAATATCATTGTCGCTTTTCTGAATTTTTTCTAACGACCTATTGTCGATAAAACGGCAAGAGGCTACATTTTTTGAAGAAAAACCTGATATTAAATCTAACTTTGGATAGACCGTTAGGGATAAATAAACTATAAATAACAATGTTAAAACTCCTATTATTTTTAATGCTTTCTTCATTTTTTATAAATTTTCACGCAATTTAATTATTTTTCTGTAAACATCTTACTAATCCGAATAAAGTATTTTAAAAATTAATAAGATTGGGAATAAAAACAGATTTAGATATACCTAACCTATTGTGCATTTAGATTAAATTAATTTTTATTTTGTTTAACCCAGATTACGCATTAGAAATCTATTCCAAACTCAAACTACTTCAAAAA
>DYPB01000287.1 GCA_020720185.1 Flavobacterium psychrophilum
ATTTATTAATTTGGAACAATAGGACAAACATTTGGAACAATAGGACAAGTCTTTATTAATTATATTAAATATTTTTGTATGGTCAATATGAAACCCTAAGAAATTGTAAAGTAGTAAGGAATTGTAAAGAAATAAAGTATACAGAATTGGCGTAGTAATTTTGTTCTTTTTCAAGGCACAAATTGTAGCTAATAGCTTGCGTCTCTTAGCAAAATTTGAAACGCAGAAAAAGGGCAAAAGGACAAGCCAAAATGGATAGGTTATTTCTTTACAGTTCCTAAATGCATTGATACTTATTTTACAGGGTTTTTCCTGATATTTTTCAAATTTTTTTACATAATATTGACCTTTATTATAGCTAATAACTAAACTTATGATGTATCAAAAAATTATTGAATTAAGAAATCTGCTGAAACAGGACATCTATCAAAAGAGGACTAAGGGCAGAAACAAAATATTAGAAAAATTTGTAGGCGACCCTAACATTACCAACACCTTTTTTACCTTATTTGATTATTTAGATGGGGCTTTTACCTTTCATTGCAATGTAGAAAAATATACCGGTTACCTTCCCAAAGAATTTACGATTTCGGCTATCAATAATCACCATAACGCCACCTATAAAATTATTCATCCTGATGATATTGAGCACAAGTTGAGATATGATTATTTGGTACTTGTCAATCTCATGAATCGGGATAGAGTACTAGAACCAATGAAGGACAGTTATGAAATTTTTATGAGAATTGTTTTAAAAGAC
The DNA here is from genome assembly GCA_020720185.1 of Flavobacterium psychrophilum. Lineage (GTDB taxonomy): Bacteria > Bacteroidota > Bacteroidia > Flavobacteriales > Flavobacteriaceae > Flavobacterium > Flavobacterium psychrophilum_O. The sequence continues at coordinate 761 of DYPB01000287.1, forward strand.
GGCACCATTAAAAGAGTCATCCGTCAGTCATTTACATTTGATATGGATGAAAACAAAATGCCAACCTCTCAATTGGATATTTGGAAAATAATTCCCAATCATTCCGAATATGTCAATGTGGGTTTAAATTACGATGGTTGGGACGATGTATATGAAATTTTTTATCAAAAAAACAGGTCTTTTTTAAATTTCGAATTGAGTAAAAGGCATATTGAAATCATCAAGTTGAAAATGCAACGCAAAGACCAAAAGACTATAGCAGAAATTCTGAACGTCAGCCCTAAAACCATAGAAAATCATTTAGACTGCATCAAACAAAAAATACGCTTGTTTTGCCATACTAAAAATTTGGATACTCACATATACACTTCTAACGATATTATTCATTTTATAAAAAAATGGGGAATTATCAACGATGAATTTCAATAAAAACAGGGGATTTCCCCTATTGACAACTTAAAAATAAATACTTTATTTTGAACCAAAAAATTATTAATTTTAATCCTTATTTATTATGAGAAAATTTCTTACACTTTTTATTCTTTCCATGGTTTCCACTTTTGCATTAGCACAAGGAACCTACACCAATTACAAAGCCGTCATCAAAGACGCTTCCGGTAATTTAATGACCAATCAATCCGTTCAAGTACGGTTTACTATTTTTGAAGGAACAACCACACAAGTTTTTACCGAAACCCATGCCACTACTACCGATGCCCATGGGATAGTGGTACTGAACATGGGATCAGTAGGAACAGGATGGGCTAATATAAATTGGGGAGATGATTTACACTATTTAAAAGTGGAATACAATACCGGTAGTGGCTTTGTAGATCTGGGAACACAACCTTTCCGTTATGTCCCTTATGCCCAGTTTGCTAAACGAGCA
>DYPB01000081.1 GCA_020720185.1 Flavobacterium psychrophilum
AAAATCTACAATCTAAAATGGGAGCTCTTTACATCCATATTCCTTTTTGCAAGCAGGCTTGTTATTACTGCGATTTTCATTTTTCAACTTCAATGAAGCATAAAAATGAGATGATTTTTGCATTAGCAAAAGAAATTGAAATTCGCAAAAATGAATTTGAGAATGACATTGTTGAGACAATTTATTTCGGAGGAGGAACGCCATCTATATTCGAAATTACAGATTTAAAATTATTGATTGAAACGGTTTTTAAAAATTATAATGTTACAGAAAATCCAGAAATTACAGTCGAAGCCAATCCTGATGATTTGACGGAAGAGTATTTAATTGAATTGAAAAACATTGGTGTAAACCGCTTGTCTATTGGCATCCAATCGTTTTTTGAAGATGATTTGCAATTGATGAATCGGGCTCATAATGCAGTTGAAGCCGAAAAATGTTTAGAAGTTGCTACACAATATTTTGATAACATTTCCATCGATTTGATATATGGAATTCCAAATATGAGCAACCAAAAATGGATGAAAAACATCGAAAAAGCTTTGAGTTTTCGTATCAATCACATTTCGAGTTATGCCTTGACGGTAGAGCCAAAAACAGCTTTAAAAAAATTAATCGACACGGGAAAAATTACTGCCCCGAAAGACGAAGTTGCCGAATCACATTTTCAAATTTTGATTAAAACACTTGAAAAAGAAAGATTTATACATTATGAGTTGAGTAATTTTGGCAAAGAAAATTATTTTTCAAAAAACAATTCGAGTTACTGGTTGGGCAAAAAATATATTGGAATTGGTCCATCTGCACATTCATTTGACGGAAAAAGCAGGAGTTGGAATATTTCCAACAATAAAATTTATATCGAAAAAATAAACGAAAACATCTTACCAAACGAAATAGAAATTTTATCAAAAACAGATATTTATAACGAATACATTATGACTGGTTTGCGAACTATTTGGGGTGTTTCTTTAGATAAAATCGAGTTAGATTTTGGTCAAGATTATTTAATTTATTTGCAGAAACAAGCCAAAAATCATTTGCAAAACGAACGGTTAATTATCGAAAATAATGTTTTGAAAACAACAAAAAACGGAAAATTTTTGTGTGATGGGATTGCATCAGACTTATTTTTAGTAAATTTGAATAAATTTATTTAGAGATGATTATCACACTTGAAAACCTCAATTTCGACCTATCAAAACCCATTGATATTTCTATTCCATTAACCACCACGGACGACAATCCGATTGCATGGTACATTGAAAAACCAATAATTGAACCTGTAGTTTTTGGCGATTGGGTCGGAAAAGTTTCCAGCGGAAAATCATCTACAAATTTTAATAATATCTTCTTCAACCCGCACGGACATGGTACACATACCGAATGTTTAGGGCATATTACCAGAGATTTTTACAGCATCAATAAATGTTTGAAACAGTTTTTTTTTATGGCACAATTGATTTCGGTCGAGCCAGAGAAAATAGAAAATGATTTAGTAATTACAAAAGAACAAATTGAAAAATTATTAAACAATTCAAATTCAGAAGCACTAATAATAAGAACTTTGCCTAATTTAGAAACTAAAAAATCATTAAAATATTCATATACCAACCCACCATATTTGAGTGAAGACGCCGCAATTTATATTCGAGATATTGGAATTAAACATTTATTGATAGATTTACCAAGCGTTGATAAAGAACACGATGAAGGAAAATTATTAGCACACAAAGCCTTTTGGAATGTCCAAAATGTTGATACCCTAAATATTGGTGCCAGATTGGATTGCACCATAACCGAAATAATTTTTGTAAATAATTCAATTTTAGACGGAGAATATTTATTAAATTTACAAATTGCCTCATTTGAAAACGACGCATCTCCTTCAAAACCAATATTATACAAATTAGAAAATGAATATTGAACAACTTTACGAATACTGCCTTGCAAAAAAAAGTGTAACCGAACATTTTCCTTTTGACGAGAACACTTTGGTATTTAAAATTGGCGGAAAAATGTTTTGTTTAACTTCATTAAAAGAGTGGGAGAGTGGCAATCCAACATTAAATTTAAAATGCAATCCCGAAAAAGCAGTCGAGCTTAGAGCGGAGTTTGAAGCCGTAAAAGAAGGTTACCATATGAGTAAAATTCATTGGAATACAGTAAGTTACAATAAAAATATTTCTGACAAAATGATATTAGAAATGATAAATGATTCGTATGATTTGGTTTTTAAAAGTTTAACAAAAAAAATTCAAGAAACTATTTTATGACCTATATTAAATCATTATTTTTTTTGGTTTAAGGAGCAAAAAAAACCTCGAAAAATTAATCTTCGAGGCTTTTTAAGAATTAAACTAATTTATAGAACCCACCTTAATTTATTGTAATAGTATATGCTACTCCGTCAAGAGTAAATATTGCAGTATTATCACAAGCACCATTGCCAAAATCCAATGTTGCAGTATGAGAATTTCTTACAGTTGTAACAACTCCTGCTGCCATTATTGATGGTCTTGGAACTGCTATTGTATTTGCACAACTAAACTTCACTATTACAGGAGTAGTAATTGTACTTGTTTGAGAATTTCCGTTAGGATGTGTTGTTGTCCAGTTTCCTGTAACTTTAAACACATTGTCCCAAATGTTTAGTGGTGTATAAAAACCTTCAACAAATTCTCTCACTCTTGTCCCTGTTCTAGTATGTACATTTCCGTTTAATGTATTTGTAGCAGTAAGATTAATGTTTATCAAAACAATAGGATGACTTGGTGTGTTTGCAGTTGCGGTAGTCATTGTTCTTATAAGTGTTTTTGTTCCACCTATTAAGAAGTTATTGTGATGAAAATTATTATAACTTACATTAATTGTTTGTGAGGTTGCATTTGGCTGATAGACATAAGTCATAACAATGCTACCACTCAAAACATTACCGTTTGGCATAGTACAACCTGTACCAAAATTAATCGTTTTTGTTACCGTAGTACCAGCAGTAAGTGGAGTTCCAAAAACAGGATTCCTTGTTACCTGAACACAAACTGGCAAAAGTGCAGAGGCAGAAGCCATAGATCTTCCAGATGGGTCTGAAACTGTAGCATCAAATTGATCCTCAACAATATTCGAAATATCGTCATTTGCAACATCGAGTTTTACATTTGTTGAAATCTCATCTGCGGTAATTGTACCATCATCATTTTTATCCTTACTACAACTAATTGTTAGTAATGACAAAACTAAACCTAGAAATAAAATTTTTGTTTTCATAAATAATATAGATTTTAATTAATAATTTTTAAAATTAGACTACGACAAATATAAATAGTTTAATGCAAAATAAAAATATTTTTAAAACTTTAATTTTGAATACATTAACATTTATTAACAAAAATTTTAAATTCAATTACAAATCAATTTATTTTTTGTTTTACATTTGCTTCAAATTAATCATTAAACTTTAAATAAAATGAAAAAATTAGTACTATTATTAGCAATTGCATTTTTAGGAACAACAGTAACAAATGCACAAGAAGTTGCAACTGCAAAAAAAACAGTTAAAAAAGTAAAAGTTGCAAAAGCAACAAAAGGAAAAAAAGAAGCCGTAAAAGCATTTGTACCAGCAGTTGAAGGAGCAGGAATAGTTTTTGAAAACGAAATTATTGATTACGGAACAATTCCTCACAATTCCGATGGAAGTCGTGAATTTGTATTAACAAACAACGGAAGCAAACCATTAGTAATCACAAATGTACAAGCATCATGCGGTTGTACGGTTCCTGCAAAACCAGACGCCCCTATTATTTCAGGCGGAAAAGGAAAAATAGGAGTACGCTATGCTACCGATAGAGTAGGAGCGTTTACAAAAACAATTACAGTAACTTCAAACGCTGTTGGAAACGAAACAAAAGTTATCACAATAAAAGGAACCGTTCTTGCAGATGAGCCTGTTGTATCGCCATTAACTCCAAAAAGTTAGTTCGTTTTATTAAAAATCTAAAAAGCTTCCTATAATAAGGAAGCTTTTTTTATGCTTATATTTGCCAAAGTTTTTAGACCAAAAAATAATGAGAAAATTAGAAAACAACGAACTCGACCGAAAATCAATAGCCGATTTTAAACAAGCAACAAAAACCCCAATTATCATTATTTTGGACGATATAAGAAGCTTAAATAATATTGGCTCTGTCTTCCGTACTGCCGATGCCTTTTTAATCGAAAAAATATATTTATGCGGTATTACCGCAACACCACCAAATAAAGAAATTAACAAAACAGCACTTGGAGCTACTGATACTGTCGATTGGGAATATGTTGAAGACATTACAAATTTAATTACAAATTTAAAATCTAAAAGCACATTAATTTATGCCATTGAACAAGTTGAGAATGCTACCTATTTACAAGATTTTGAAATTTCAAATGACAAAAAAACAGCAATAATTTTTGGCAACGAAGTTTTTGGAGTTTCACAAACCGCTATCAAACTTTGTGATGGCACAATAGAAATTCCACAACTTGGAACAAAACACTCTTTGAACATAGCAGTAAGTGCAGGAATTGTAATTTGGGATTTATTTAAAAAAACAACATTTTTAGAGCCTTAAATAGTAAATTTCCTAAAAGCTATATTTTTCAAGGCGTTACAACATTATATAATTTTAAATAATTGATTTTTAGTGTTTTAAAACTTTACAAAAAACTAAAAAAAACACAAAATTGTTAAAAACTCAAGGCATTTGTGAATAAGTTTTGCTTTTTTTTGTGGTTTAAATTACCAATCTTTGTACACTAACAAAAGGGTTAAAAATTACAGAAAAAATGTCTCAAAAAGAACCAATCTTACAAGAAAACAAAAATAGATTTGTCATATTTCCAATAAAACACCACGATATTTGGGAATGGTATAAAAAAATGGAAGCCAGTTTTTGGACTGCCGAAGAAATTGATTTATCACAAGATCTAAACGATTGGAACAATAAATTAAATACAGATGAAAAGTATTTCATCAAACATATTTTAGCATTTTTTGCAGCATCTGATGGTATCGTAAACGAAAATTTAGCACTAAATTTTGTAAATGAAGTGCAATATGCAGAGGCAAAATTCTTTTATGGTTTTCAGATAATGATGGAAAATATTCATTCAGAAACCTATTCCTTGTTAATTGATACCTATGTAAAAGACGAGCAAGAAAAATCAGATTTATTTAATGCTTTAGAGGTTTTTCCAGCCATTAGAAAAAAAGCCGATTGGGCTTTAAGATGGATAGAATCCGACTCCTTTGCCGAAAGATTGATAGCTTTTGCAGCCGTAGAAGGCATATTCTTTTCAGGAGCATTTTGCTCTATTTATTGGCTAAAAAAACGAGGATTAATGCCTGGATTAACATTTTCGAACGAATTAATATCAAGAGATGAAGGTGTACATTGCGATTTTGCAGTGCATTTGCACAACCACCACCTGATTAATAAAGTTCCGAAAGAACGCATTAGAACCATTATTGTTGATGCTTTAAAGATTGAGAGAGAGTTTATTACAGAATCATTACCTGTATCATTAATTGGTATGAATGCTGGATTGATGACCCAGTATTTAGAATTTGTTGCTGATAGATTATTGATAGAATTAGGTTGTGATAGAGAATATAATACTGCTAACCCATTTGATTTTATGGATATGATTTCATTACAAGGCAAAACCAATTTTTTCGAGAAAAAAGTTGCCGAATACCAAAAAGCTGGCGTGATGAATACAGATGTTGATGCACAGAAGATTAGTTTTGATGCGGAGTTTTGAGCCCCACCCCAACCCCTCCCCGAAGGAGAGGGGCAGCTGCACGATGGTTTAGATTATGGATATTGATTGTGGAAAGTCCCCTAACCCCTGAAGGGGGAACTTCGCAGAGGGATAGATGATGGATTTTGATTGTGGGAGGTGCAGGATGTGTTGAGTGAGTAGCTCGGCATAGTTGGGGAGTATCAGGGTGCTTCGGGTGAGTAGTGAGAATTAGAAAGTGAGGAACAAATTATCGACGGAGAGTAGCAGGGTGCTTTGGGTGAGGAGAGGAAATGTATTGGGGAGAAGCAGGATGTGATAAGTGAGAAGCAGGTTGGTGTGAGTGAGTAGTGGGTTGTTGCTGGAGAGGATCAGATTATGATAAGTGAGGAGCAGGGTGTTGTGAGTGAGTAGTAGAGTAGGATTAGTGAGCATTAAAATTTAGGGAGTAGTCAGTTATTTAGCTCCTACGGAGCAATTAATGTCCCGTTAGGGACTAAATATCGGTAAATATCGGTAACAAATAAAATAAAACACAAAAAAACATGTCCCGTAGGGACTAAATATTGGTAACAAATGGAAGTAGTAAAAAGAAACGGCAAAAGAGAACCCGTAATGTTCGACAAAATTACAGAGAGAATCAAACAACAAAGTTATGGACTGAACCCATTGGTTGATGCTATTAAAGTTGCGATGCGGGTAATTGAAGGGCTTTACGATGGTGTAACTACTTCTGAATTAGATAATTTAGCAGCCGAGACTGCTGCTTCAATGACTATTTCGCATCCTGATTATGCACAACTTGCAGCTCGAATTGCAATTTCAAATTTGCATTCAAATACTAATAAATCGTTTTCGGAAACGATGACTGCGATGTACAGTTATATAAACCCCAGAACGAATCAAGAAGCACCACTTCTGTCTGATGAGGTTTATCAAGTAATTAAAGAAAATTCGGAATTTTTAGACTCACATATTATTTATAATAGAGATTTTAATTATGATTATTTTGGTTTTAAAACCCTCGAACGGTCGTATTTATTAAAAATAAATGGAAAAATAGTAGAAAGACCGCAACAAATGTTGATGCGAGTTTCGGTTGGAATACATTTGAATGATTTAAAATCGGTGATAGAAACTTATGATTTGATGTCGAAAAAGTTCTTCACTCATGCAACTCCTACGCTGTTTAATGCAGGAACACCAAAACCACAAATGTCGAGCTGTTTTTTATTGGCAATGCAAGATGATAGTATTGATGGAATTTATGATACACTGAAACAGACTGCAAAGATCTCACAAAGTGCTGGTGGCATTGGACTTTCTATTCACAACATTCGGGCAACGGGCAGTTATATTCGAGGAACAAATGGCACTTCAAACGGGATTGTACCTATGTTAAGGGTTTTTAATGATACGGCTCGATATGTTGATCAAGGTGGCGGAAAACGGAAAGGTAGTTTTGCCATTTATATCGAAACTTGGCATGCCGATATTTTTGATTTTTTGGATTTGAAAAAAAACACAGGCAAGGAAGAAATGCGTGCCAGAGATTTGTTTTTTGCCATGTGGATATCGGATTTGTTTATGAAAAGAGTACAAGAAGATGGACAATGGACATTGATGTGTCCTAATGAATGTCCAGGATTGTATGATGTTTATGGAGAGGAATTTGAAACAATGTACACCAATTATGAAGCCTCAGGAAAAGGGAGAAAAACCATCAAAGCACAGGAATTGTGGGAAAAAATTCTGGAATCACAAATTGAAACTGGCACACCATATATGTTGTATAAAGATGCGGCAAATAGAAAATCAAACCAAAAGAATTTAGGCACCATTAAATCATCGAATTTATGTACCGAAATTATGGAATACACTTCGAAAGATGAAGTTGCGGTCTGTAATTTAGCATCAATTTCGTTACCAATGTTTATTGAAAACGGTGTTTTTAATCATGATTTATTATATAAAGTTACCAAACGAGTTACTCGAAATTTGAATAAAGTTATTGATAGAAATTATTATCCAGTGGTGGAAGGCGAAAATTCTAACAAACGCCATCGCCCGATTGGTCTTGGGGTTCAAGGACTTGCTGATGCTTTTATTATGTTGCGAATGCCTTTTACAAGTGATGAAGCCAAGAAATTAAATCAAGAAATTTTCGAAACTTTGTATTTTGCAGCCGCAACGGCATCAATGGAATTAGCCATCGAGGAAGGACCTTATTCAACTTATAACGGTTCGCCGATTTCAAAAGGAGAGTTTCAACACAATTTATGGAATATCAAAGATGAAGACCTTTCAGGAAGATGGGATTGGGTAGATTTGCGTAAAAAAGTAATAAAAAATGGAGTGAGAAATTCGTTGTTAGTTGCCCCAATGCCAACGGCTTCAACTAGTCAAATTCTGGGAAACAATGAGGCTTTTGAACCTTATACCTCCAATATTTATACCCGTCGGGTGTTGTCGGGCGAGTTCATTGTGGTAAACAAACATTTGCTACAAGATTTGGTAAAACTCGGACTTTGGACTGAAAATTTAAAGCAAGAATTGATGAGAGAAAACGGCTCTGTGCAAAACCTAGATATCCCAAAAGATTTGAAAGAATTGTACAAAACCGTTTGGGAAATGAGTATGAAAGACATCATCGATATGAGCCGTCATCGAGGGTATTTCGTTGATCAATCCCAGTCGTTAAACCTGTTTATGCAAAACGCAAACTACTCAAAATTAACCTCCATGCACTTTTATGCTTGGCAAAGTGGATTAAAAACAGGAATGTATTATTTGCGAACCAAATCCGCCGTCGATGCTATTAAGTTTACTTTAAATAATGATAAAAAAGCCGAACCAATTGAGGTAAAACAAGAGTCAATTTTAGCCGAAGTTGAGGCAATAGAAACTCAATCAATGTCTGCGGATGAATACCGAGCCATGATAGAATTAGCAAAAAATGCTGGAGATGATGAGTGCGAAATGTGTGGGAGTTAGACCTGCTAAAAAGAGAAACGCCCTAAAAGAGGCGTCTAGCAATAAATATTTTCTATATAAAGATTTGTTTTATTGTGGTTCTTAACAAAATTTTTGGTGGGTTCTATAAATTTACAAAAAAACTAATTTATAGAACCCACCTTTAAAATATATTAAAATGACGGTAATATATCAGTAAATTAAAAAAATATAAACTTTTGAAAATAAGACATATAGTCTATTTTCTTTTATCTATTTTCTTTCGTCGGGTTAATAGAATAATATTTATTCACTCATTTTAACCCAAATTACGCATTAGAAATCTATTCCAAACTCAAACTACTTCAAAAA
>DYPB01000288.1 GCA_020720185.1 Flavobacterium psychrophilum
AGGTAACACCTGTCCATACATTTGCTCCATTTGAAGGTGATGAAATTGTTGGAGCGTTCCATGCTTTTACGTTTAGTGTTTGTATTGTAAGAGTAATTACAATAAAAAATTTAGTTAATGTTCTCATAATATTTATTTTATTTGTTGGTAACGAAAAACAACAGCCGTAGTTGCCGGATTTACAGCACTTTCGTATCAATTTAGCACTTCGGTTCGTTAAAAGCACCAAAGTATCAAGTTGGCACGAAAGCCGGCAATTATCGGCTGTTGTATATTAGTTGCATTTTTATTCATTATCAATTCGTTTATTATCATTAATATAAACATTATTTGAAAGTTTTTTCAATGCTTTCATAAAATCTTTTTCATTAAGAATTTGTAATTGATATTGAATAATTTGATGTAACTTGTTGAAACGTTCTATTTTTTCAATTTTATTGCTTATCATGTCTGCATTAAGACTTTCGATATTTGATAAAACAGCCAATTCATTTATACTTGCAAAATCTCTAATATTCAATCCTTTATTAGCGTGTTCCGGATTTGCTTCTCGCCATTGTTTTGCAGTGCAACCAAATAATGCAACATTTAATAAATCAGCTTCTTCTGCAAATATTATCCATTCTTTATCTTTTTCAAAATTGAGTTGTGGAATTATATTTTGTTTTATAGCGTCTGTATGAATGTGATAATTTACTTTACTAAGAATTCTTTTTACATTCCATTCTAAATTGTATTGATTGTTTTCAATTTGTTTAAGTCGCTGATATTCTTTTATTAGATAGAGTTTAAAAACCGGGTTTATTGCAGAACCAAATTCAAAAGCAATATCTTTATGTGCATATGTTCCACCATATCTACCGGATTTCGAAACAATCCCAATTGCATTTGTCTTTTCAATCCATTGTGTCGGGCTTAGAACAAAACTTGGCAAACCGGCCTGCATTTTAAAGTGGTCGAATTCGACCACTTTAAAATTTGGATTATACATTTGTTCCCAAGTTCCTAAAAATTCAAGAGTAGTTCTGCTCCTTATCCAATTTTTTATTATATCGGCCGCTCTGCTATCGCCTTCTTTGGCTTTTGCCATGTCGGTGATACAAATATAATCATCGTCTTGATATTCAACAATTGATATAATTATTTTTTGAACTTCTATGGTTTTTGTTTTTGACATTAATTATTCTGTTTTATAAATTTTCCTTCATTTATCGTAATATGTAAATTGTGTAAATGCCTTGTTCTAAAAAAAATAGTATCGTTATGTTTATCAAGTATTTCTATACATGGTTCTCCAAATGATTTTAAAATTAATTTACCAACTTCTGTTGTGTCTGTTTCTGCTGTATTATCTTTCATTATAAATACATTTTCACCGAAATATTTAATCTTCCCAAATATTGTATCTCCACTTTCATAAATTTTTGTATACAATGTATCATTAATTTGAATAGAAAAAATCTCATATATTATTTGAACTTGTGTTATACTATCTTCATTATTAATCAATTTGCGATTTATAATCTCAACTTTATATTTTCCATTTTCCAATTTATCAGACCTATAATCCGCAAATGAATATAAAACCAAAAGTATAAAAAATATCAAAATCTGTTTCATTATCACTATTTTTTATTCCAACTAACG
>DYPB01000082.1 GCA_020720185.1 Flavobacterium psychrophilum
AATTATTTAAACCCTTCCTTTTAACGCACTGAAAACCCAAGCAATAGCAAAAAAGCCTATTCCTACGGTTGCAAATCCCCAGCCTGCTACATCGGCATAGCGGTATATTCCAAGTCCGACTAGAATTGTTCCCATTACTATCATTAAAAAAGTTGCCCATCCTAAAACGGTGTTTTTATTCATCATTGCCATAATTTTATTTTTTTTGTTGTGCAAATATCGTTAAAAATTAACCCTAACACAAATCGATTCTTATTTTAAATAGCCATTGTCTCTTAATTGTTTATGAATTTCAAGAAGATTATTAGGGATTTCAGCATTTATAAGCCAATTTACATCAAGCCCGTGATGGATTGCAATATTCATCAAATAATGGTTTGCTCCGATTAATTGACCTAATCTGATAAGGTTTTCTTTATAATCCATAAAATAATCTTCATCCATTTTTTGAATTAGCAATAGTATTTTAAACACTCGAGCAACGATATAAATATTCAATTTTTCGGATTTGTTTGCTCTTTCGTTGTTAATTGAAGGATTGTTTTTTTCTAAAACTTCATTAAGCATTAAAAGGTTCAGAGCTGCTTCGCCAGTTTTATCTTTGGTAATTTTTATGTGTTGGGTTATTTCTCCGCTTAAATAGCGTAAATCCATCATCAAATAGCCAGAACTATAAAATCGTTTGCTAAATTCTGCCACTTTATTGATAATGTATCTCTGCATTTTTTCTCTTTTGTCTTCAATGGTGTCTGTATCAATTAATTCAAAGAGTAGTTGATTGGCTAACAATAAATCTTTTTTTAGCAGTCTAAAAATTAGTTTATCTTTCTCTGAAGATGATAAATTTGAGATGGCGGTTTTAAATTCTGGTTCAAATTTCATAAAATTGATTATTTAAAAATTCCTATTAGCATTTGTTTGTATAAATCGGATAATGGCATTGCATTTGCTCCAACTCCTTTGCTTTTTACATCAATATCTCTTAAATTTGCTATAACTTGGCTTACTTTTTTCATTGGATAATTTTTTACAGCGATGTCATAATCTTTTAAAAAATAAGGACTTACACCTAATACCTTTGCAAGGTTTGTTGGTTTTTTGTCTTTTGTTCCGTGGTATTTTAGGAGTTGTACAAAAAATGAATATACTAATCCTATAACCATTACGATATTATTATCCTTTGGATTTTCGGCAAAATATTGTACAATTTGATAGGATTTTAGTTGATTTTTTGTTCCTAAAGCATTTCGTAATTCAAAAACATTAAAATCTTTGCTAAAGCCAATATTTTCTTCTATATCTTTTGCAGTTATCATACTGCCTTTTGGCAAAATAATTTGGAGTTTTTCTAATTCGTTATTAATTTTACTTAAATCCGTTCCTAAAAACTCTACCAACATAGCATTTGCTTTGGGTTCGATAGTATATTTTTTGCCTTGTAAAACTCTTGTAATCCATTGTCCTACTTGGTTTTCGTATAATTTTTTGCTTTCAAAAACCAAACCTTTTTTGTCTAATAGTTTGGTTATTTTTTTGCGTTTGTCAAGTGTTTTGTATTTATAGCAAAAAACTAAAACGGTGCTTGGCATTGGATTTTCGGCATAATGTTCCAGTTTGTCGATTGTTTTTGAAAGTTCTTGAGCTTCTTTTACAATAACTACTTGTTTTTCAGACATCATAGGATATCTCTTTGCGGTACTAACAATATCTTCAATGGTTACATCTCGACCATATAAAACCGTTTGATTAAAGCCTTTTTCATCTTCTGTTAATACATTTTGCTCAATATAATCAGATAGTTTATCAATATAATATGGTTCATCTCCCATAAAAAAATAGATGGGTTTTATGTTTCCTTCTTTTATATCGTTTACTATTTTCAGTACTTCTTCCATAATTAATTATCGGTTTTTTTCTTTTTATTAAGCCATTTATTAATTTTATAAGTCAAAAATGCAGAACCACTTCCAATTATTGCTCCTGCCAAAACATCTGATGGATAGTGAACTCCCAAATGCATTCGAGAATAACCTACGCAGCTTGCCCATACGAAAGAGGGTGCAATTACATACCATTTTGGATACATTATGGATACCGAAGTTGCGGTTGAAAATGCGCTTGAGGTATGTCCTGACGGGAAAGAATAACTGCCACCGTTTGATTGTTTATCAAGTTCAGGATAGGTTACAAATGGTCTATCTCGCTTAAAACTATACTTCATAGCGGTAGTAACAATGGCATTTACTAAAAAAGTTTCGCCTATAAAAATTGCTTTTTCTTTTATTTTACCATCGTTTTCTATCATCCCAAGGCTGTAAATAATGATTGGAACGCCTATAGTTATTGTTTTTTCTGAATCAGAAATAAATTGAATGGATTTGTCTAATGATTTATCTCTATTCAAATTAATATTACGCAATAAATCAATATCTGTATTTTGTGCAAAAATATTTGAGAACGAAAATAATAGGAGTAATATATTTTTTTTTAGCATTTTTTTTATTTTTCAATTATTGCTTCTTGAATTATTTTTTGGATATCTTCTCTAATATTCTCTTTTGATAATTTGTTCGGAACATTAGAATCTGGATAGGTTCTATTTGATAAAAAGATATAAATTATTTCGGTTTCAGGATCAGTCCAGACAATGTTTCCAGTAAAACCAGTGTGTCCGAAACTTTTCATTGAAACACATCCGCAGGTTGGTCCTTCTTTTTGAAGTTGTGGTTTGTCAAAACCAAGCCCACGACGGTTATTTTGTGAACAAAAGTAGCAGGTATTAAAATCGTCAAAGGATTGTTCTGAAAAATATTGAACACCACCGTATTTTCCTTTTTGTAAATACATTTGCATCATTTTTGCAAGATCAATGCTATTTGAAAAAATGCCAGCATGACCAGCAACCCCACCTTGCATTGCGGCTGCCATATCATGAACATATCCTTGTAAAAGACTGTTTCTGAAATAAGTATCAATTTCTGTTGGCACAACATTTGTAATCTCAACTCTTTGCAATGGATTGTACATGGTATTATTCATCCCCATCGAATTATAAAAATTTTCTTGACTTAAAACATCAAGTGTTTTGCCTGTATTTTGTTCTAAATATTCTTTGAGTAGTATAAATGTGAAGTCGGAGTATTTATATTCTAATTTATCAGTTAGCTTACTGTCATAAATATATTTCATAATAGTATCTTGATAATCATTTCGGATATATAAATTTTCTGAGACTTTTTTAGAAAAATCAGGAGTATAATTTTGGCTATAATATTTTTTTAAAGGTATTTTCAAACTGTCTAAAGTAGTTTTATAGAAAGGAACCCATGCCTGTAAACGAGCATAATGAGATAGTAATGTTTTTATTTTTATGGTATCTTTATTTGTTCCAATTGTTTGTGGCAGCATTTCACCTATTCTTGTATCAAGTGTAAGTTTGCCCTCGTCATATTGTTTTATAATGTTTGGTAAGGTTGAAACAATTTTAGTTATTGATGCAACATCATATAGATTTGAATTTTGAATTTTATCATTTTCAGTATAGGTTTTGTTTCCAAAAGATTTTTGATAAATAACTTTTCCTTTTCGTGCTACAAGTATTTGCATTCCGGGTGTCATTTTACCGTCAATTGCTTTATTTGCAATGGTTTCTATTTTGTTTAGAATTTCAGGATTCATACCTACATTTTCGGGAGCCGTAAATCCCAGTCGATTTAGTTTTTTTGTAGTTATTCCATCGTTAATATTAAAATTTGAACCAATAGAAACTGGTAGTTTTCCTTTGGCATCAACTGCTCCAAAAATTATTTCTGCCGAAACTTCTTGGGCAATATCAGCATTTTGATAACTCATTATCAAGCCTTTAATATTGTCGAAATTTTGAAATTGGAGTAGGGTGTAGGGGGTTGCAAAAACATCTAAAATAACATTATTCTTTTTTGCAATTTCTTCTATCAAAAGTAATTCAGAAGCACTAAAATCATGTTTTTTCCATGCCCAAGGTTTGTCAGATTTGTGATAACCAATAATTACAAGATTAAATTTTTGTAGTTTTACATTCAAACTATCAATATTTTTATCAAAAATTTCTGTAACCTCTGTATATTTTTTTAAGGTAGATATAAAAGAGTCGTTTGTATCATCACCAAGTTTTAAATAAGCAATTTTATTGTTTTCTAATGATTTTATTGGTAAAATTTCATTTTTATTTTTTAAAACAGTAATCGCATTTTCATATAATTGATATTGCAAGGCATTGTTTGTAGTTGTATTCAAATCGGATACAATGTTATTATAATCTATTGGTTTATAGTTGTTTAATCCTGCTTTATATTTATATTTCAATATTTTTTTAACAGAATGCGTAATTCTTTCTTCTGTAATAAGTCCACTCTTATAAGCATTTGTAATATTTTCAACTGCTAAGGGCACATTTTCGGAACAAAGTAATACATCATTGCCTGCTAAAAATGCTTCTAAATCAATCTCACCAGGTTTTCTAAAACCGCTTGCGGCTTTCATATTTAGACCATCTGTAA
This sequence comes from Flavobacterium psychrophilum, assembly GCA_020720185.1. Taxonomy (GTDB): domain Bacteria; phylum Bacteroidota; class Bacteroidia; order Flavobacteriales; family Flavobacteriaceae; genus Flavobacterium; species Flavobacterium psychrophilum_O. Next base: position 4,539 of record DYPB01000082.1, read on the forward strand.
AAATTAATCCTTTAAATTTCAAATCATTTTTAAGAATATTAGTAACAATATTATAGGATACTGACGATGGATAGTTAGGTCTTTCTTCTAAACTTGGAACATTTAGATGAGCAACCATTACAGATGATAAACCTTCTTTTATAATTTTTTTGTAGGGATATAACTCAACTTCCTCAAGTCGGTTTTTTGAAAATGTAATAGTTGGCAATGCACTATGTGAATCTACTGAGGTATCTCCATGTCCAGGAAAATGTTTAGCGGTCGAAAAAACATTTTGTTCCTGCAATCCTTTCATTAATGAAATGGCACTTTGAGTAACAATTTCTTTATCTTCGCCAAAAGATCTGAAACCAATAATAGGATTTTTAGGATTTGTATTGATATCCAAAACAGGGGAAAATACAAATTGAATTCCCATTCGATTGGCTTGTTTTCCCATTTGATTGCCTAATTTTTGTATCAAATTTTTATCCTGAATTGCACCAAGTGTCATATTAAATGGGTATCTATAAGTAGAATCTAATCGCATTGACAGACCCCATTCGGCATCAATAGCAACAAACAAAGGTAATTTTGATTTTGATTGAAATTTATTTGTAAGTTTTGCCTGCCTGCCTGCACCACCTTGCAAAAACATCACACCTCCAATTTTGTTTTCTGTAATAAGTTTCTCGACACTATTTGTATGCACGGTATCTTTATTTGAATAGGCAATTACAATAAATAGTTGTCCTAATTTTTCATTAAAAGTCATTTGATTATAAATGCTATCAACCCATTTTTTTTCTAATGGGGTGTCATATTCATCATCTTTAAAATGGTCAACAACTGTTTTTTGATCTTGGATTGATGAGTCCTTCTTTTTAGTATTGTCTTTTTTTACGGCACATTGTGTTGCGAAAAAAGCAAGCATAACTATTGAAAACTGGGTGATGTATCTTATTTTCATATGTGTTTTGTTATATTTTTTTTGAATTTAACTTAATAATTGCCTGCTAAAGTTATCCTTAGTATATTTACTTCTCAATGTTTTTTTTGTCAAATTTCAATTTTTGTTAATGTTATACAGTTGTTAATCAATAGATTATTTTTATAGAAGGATATGAATTGTAAATTTTCATATTCCTGCTTCCGAATTTAAAAAAATCTACTGTGCCAACTTTCAACTGCTGGAGTTTCCCAGTTTTCATTAAATTCTTCTATATTATTAACAAGGTTATTGAAAACAATAGTATTTTCGGTAACAGCTTTGTCTTTTGCCATTTTCTTAAAATCTATTAAACTTTTATGGGCAATATGTTCACCATTTTTAAAAGTTACATTCATTTTATCAAGCAAATCTACACTATATTTTTGTTCTAATTGCTGTATAAACGCTACCGATTTATCAATAGAACAGCCAGTTGCGGCTTGTTTTTCTTGATTAACGGCAATAATTACAAATCGATTGTATTTTATTTTATAACCAGATTCTAACGGTGTTCCGTGTGCTTCCCATTGGTTTAAGAATGATTGTAAGTCAATTTCAATTTCGGATATTTCTGTATCAGAAAACTTGCGATTTGATTGATAAATCCAAATTTTCGAATCGAGTGGTAAATCAATAAAAGGAATGTGCATTTTGTTTGTTTTTTTATATTTATCTTAATACTTTGTCTGGAGTTTTGTTTTTCTCCCATTTTACATCTTGTAAAACCGATGATTTTATACCAATAAAAAATCCCCAAGAAGTATAACTACCAAATGGAATCCAGTTAAAACTCATTCGCCAACTTAATAAGTCTCTTTCCATTCTAATATTGGTATAAGTTACCCCTTTTTGTTTAATGTCGTATCCTGTTGATACACCGACTCTCCATTTTGGAGACAAATCAACATTGCCTGAAATCATTAAAGAATTTGCTGCAATTTCATTTTCTCGACGAATATTAGAATAGGTTAAAGAGTAAGCAAATGTTAAATCCCAAGGAATTTTTGAACTAAAAAATGGGTCAGATTCTTTTTCTTTTTTCTTATCATCTTTGTCAAATAAACTTTGTCGTTGATTACTTAAATCGGCATTTCTCCCGAATAAATCATCCTCTCGACCTCCATTTTGTACATTCTGACTGTCTTTTTTTGTGTCTTTTTTGTCTTTGCTTTTTAACGAATAGTTCATAGTTAAATTAGCACTACTTAATCTGAATAAACTGCCATTATTTTTAATATTCCAAGTATTAATTTCATCTCCACGAGCATTTAGAGCATACGGCCTTAAGGTTGCACCAAAATTAATATTTAATTTTTGATCAAAAATGGTAGTACCACCACTTACTTGAATTGGTGCAAGCTTTAGAGAATCTTTTGTAATATCATAGCTGGTAGAAAAATTTAAACTGTTTAAAAGCATAATTTTTTTTGACTCTACTTTTGTACTATCTTTATCTCTAACTTTTGCTTCAAAATTATTACTCAAACTAAAACCAATGTTATTTGACATTGTTTTATTTGGTCCGCCAAAAATTCCTTTGTCAAATCGGGTATATTCCTGTCTAACTTTTCCTGTGGCATCAACAGCATAAGTATCATAATATTTAGAAAAACTTGGTGTGTAACTGTATGATAATGAGGGTCTCATTACATGTCTAATAGCCTGCAATTTTCTTTTCTCATTTCTATTTAAAGTTCCATAAATAGTGGTTCCTAAACTGGTCGAGAAGGAGTAAGTTCTAAAAGCATCAAATCCTCCTACTTCAATATCATCAATAGCGGTTGTATTTGTATTGAATGATTTTTGTATCGTTTTTATATACCAAACTTCGTTATAATTAATGGTTGTTGAGGCACTAAAATATTTGAATATTTTAAAATTAGTACTTATCGGAATTGTATGTTGCATTCCAATTTTGGCATCTTTAAACATTTCTGGTTTTAGAAAAAGCGAATCGACAGTTGCAATTTCATTTCTTCCACTCATATTGTATTGTAAATTTATGTTTTTAAAGAAACCTTTTTTTGTTTCGCTATCTTTTACAAAAGGAAAAATTCTATCCACACTAAAAGTAAGACTTGGCAAAGTCATATTAATTGCTTGTGTTTGACTGTTTTGTGATTGTGTGGCTTGCAATGCTAAATTCATCTGCGGAACTGTATTAAACCTTTTAGTATAAGATACCGACGAACTTAAATTATTATTTAATTTTGCTCCTGTATAATTTATGCTATAAGAATTTTGATAAAAACGACTACTTCCCATATTTACAGATGCCGTAAAACTAGAATTTGGATTTGATTTTGCATCTTTTGAATGGTTCCATTGTATATTGTAACTGTTTGTTTTTGAATATCCTGTAAATCCTCGCTCGCCCGAAATTAAGTTTTCAAATCTAAAATTAAAATTACCTCTAAATTTATATTTACTAGCATATTGTGATTCAAATCGAATGCCATAACCTCCATTGGTATAATAATCGCCTAATATTGCCAAGTCATATTTGTTTGACAATGCAAAATAATATCCGCCATTTTGTAAGGAATAACCTCTTTCGGAATTATCTCCATAAGTAGGCATAATAATTCCAGAAACTCGAGTATCTTTTGACATCGGAAAGAAAGCAAATGGCAATGCAATTGGGGTTGGCACATTGGCAATATACATATTTGTCAATCCTGCAACAAGTTTTTTGCCAGGCACTAATTTTGCTTTTCTGGTAAGAAAATAATATTCAGGGTCATCAATATCTGTGGCTGTAGTAAAACGGGCTCGTTTCATAAAATAAACCGAATCGTTTTGTCGTTTCGATATTTCTGCCTTTACCAGCAGTTCGCCTTGTTCTGTTCGAGAGTTCCAAACCAATGCTTTTTTGGTCTTAAAATTAAATCGAATAGAGTCAGGTTCGACCACATTGGCTCCTTGTTTAAAATTTGGATATTGACTGTATTTATCTATCGAATCTTTTATTCTACCAGCATAAACTTCATTTTTGTCATAGTTCAAAACAATTATTCCTGATTTTAGTTCAATATCTGTGTAATATAATTCAGCTTTATTATATAGGGTAACGGTTTTTTTTCGTTGATCAATCTTTACAAAATCGGTAGCTTTATATTTCACTTTCGATTCTAGAAAAGCCTTTTTCGTTTTGGTGCTATCATTAACTGTAACGGTTTGTTTTTTAGCTAAATCAGTTATATTAACCACCGTAGAATCGATTGGTTTTTTGGCAGAAATATTTACAGATTGTTTACCAATTTCTTGAGCATAAATATTGCTGACAAAAATGGATGAAATAAATACTAAAAAAACGATAAAAAATAAGTTTGTACGCAATGTTTATATACTATTTATGAAAGTTGTAGCTCAATTTTTTGAGTAGCAAACTTATACATTAAAATTTTGCCAAAAATAAGCAATAAAATATTTTTTGCCTTATTAATTATATTAAATTTAACTTTTTAACCCAAATTACGCATTAGAAATCTATTCCAAACTCAAACTACTTCAAAA
>DYPB01000289.1 GCA_020720185.1 Flavobacterium psychrophilum
GCCCAAATCGGAATATATTTTGCATACTTTTTTGATGTATTTTCGTCATCATCACTCTTTATCAAACCATTGGAAATTGTTTGTTCTATTATCCTTGAAACCATTGCTGAGTTTCTTGGGTCAATTTTAAAACGTTCTCGTAATGATTTATTTGTCATTTTTTCATTTGACACATATTTTAAGCAACAATGTTGATAACAACATCTTATTTTGTCGTTTTTACTCATGTCTTTGAATTCTACATAAGAAAAAAGTGTCGCTTTTGTATGTCTTTCCATTTCTAAAAACTCTGGTGCTGGTAATTGAATTGCTTCTGTTTCAATAATTACCTTATCTATTCCGCTGCCTAATTCTTCGCAAATTCCTAATCTTCTCATACAATCAGCAAGTTTTTCATTGCGTGATTTATATTCGTCAATAAATCTCAAAGTTGTAATCAAAGGTTTTCCCGGATTAGTAATTTCTATCCTATCTTGAAATATTTCTACAATTACACCTGTTCCAGTTTCCGTAAAATCTTGATGAATAATTGCATTTGCAACTAATTCACGAATTGCTAATTCAGGAAACATTGATATTGTTTTGCGAAGTGCTTTTCCAATCTCTTCATTTGACGGTAATTGTGAACTTATAAAATTTATTGCGTCTTCAAATCCATTGGCGTAGCCTTTGGGTTCAATATGGTCTTTTAGTATATTTACCCTGTTTTTTCTATTGTAAGTTACAATGCGAATGGCTTTACGATTAAGTCGCTCAAAATCTTGTAAATTTTTGGCGAACAAAATTGCACCTAAATTAGTAATCGAATAATTGTTTTGTTCTATTGTAATGAAATTCTCTCGTATAAATCTATCAAATACACCTTTTCTTGTTGAAGGATAGGGCAAATTTATCAAGTCAAAATATTTTTGAATATCAAGCATTTTAACTATTTCATCTGGCGATAAGTTCGATTTAGCTATTTCTGTTTCAAATACATTTTCAGATGTCTTATTCCATATTTGTTTTTCTTTTTCAGGATATTCGGTTAGTTCTTTGGTATAGCTACCAATTCTAATATACGCTTTATGTCGAAATCGAACAGGATTATCAATGGCTGCTGGAATTTCAAATAAAACAAGTGGTTTTTCATCGATGCTGTATTCATAAATTCGGAAATCAATTTTGGGACTTAGCATTTTAATCAACCAATGTTCTAAATCTTCTCCGCCAATTTTTTCTGTATTTGGTTTAAAATTAGTGCCGACAATTGTATGATTTGTATCTTCAACGCCAAAAATCAAATATCCAAAACGTTGTTTTTTCAAACAAGCACCGTTTGCCAATGCAGATATTCGTTTCCCAATTTCTTCCGATGAATAGTTATTATATTTAAACTCTAACCATTCATTTTCAGTGGTTAATGAAATTAATTTTGATGTAATATTTAGTAATTCAATATTTGTCATTTACAATCTAATTTCTAAATTTTTATTGTTTTGTGTTCCTAATTTTATGGCACAATATTAATAAATTAACTCAAATATTTATCAATTACCACATCAATTCGGTATTGTATCGTCAATTTTGCATAAACCATAGTCGAGTCATGCAAGGGAATTTCACCCTTGCATTCTCACGGAACCGTACG
>DYPB01000290.1:0-1462 GCA_020720185.1 Flavobacterium psychrophilum
CTAAAATCATGCCAAGCTCAATTCGGAGATACCAACAATTTACTTGAAAAGAGCCATTAGCTATAATGTGCTGAAAGATTTTTTTGTAAAACTATCGTATGCCAAAATGCAACAAACTATTCATGTAATACCCAATAATTCATTTATGAATATGGGCGATTATTGGCAATTATCAAACAAATCAGTAAAACCGGGAGTTTCAAATCAATCAAGCTTAGGCTTATATTATGATATTGGACAAAACTGGTTTATATCCTTGGAATCATATTATAAATACTCTCAATACCTTATGATTCAAAAAGAGGGCGCATCTTTTATCTCACTTTCCAATAATTGGGCTGATAAATTTGAATCTGGGGGTTATTCTAATTCTTATGGATTAGAATTATTCGTGCAAAAAAAGCAAGGTAAAATGAATGGATGGCTTTCGTATACATTATCCAAAACCATGATGAATTTTGCTAATATTAATTCCGGTATAGATTTTCCTTTTGATTTTGACAGACGACATCAAATCGACTTAGTGTTTGCATATAATTTCTCTAATAAAGTTATTTTCTCGGCCAATTGGACTTATGGTAGTCCGTTTCCGTATACTAAAGCACTTTATATATATTACTCCCCCGTTCGTTTTTTTTCTCCGGTATATGAATATAGTGCCAGAAATCAATTTCGTTTAGATGCATATCATCGTATGGACATAGCTATAAATTTTATAAAAAAGAAAGAAACCTTAACTCGAACCTGGCAATTAAGTATTTATAATGCTTATAACAAGAAAAATGCATTTTATTATGAATATGAAGGTTTGAACTTAAAAAAACACGTTTTGTTTCCTTTTATTCCATCAATAAATTACAGAATTGAATTTTAATCATTTTTACTTCAATTTATTCAAGACAAATAGAGCAGATTTAGCTTTGCGCATTCGATATAAATCTGAGAAAAAAGCGACTTGTATAAGCCGCTTTTCATATTTGTAAAACTAAGAAAACTTATAATCCCATTTTTTTTCCTTGCTCAAAAACTACATCTACCGGAATATTGGCTTCGGCTATAGTTCTAACAGCCATCTCTTTTATCGCTGTTACGCTTTTTGTAAAATAGCCCACGAATTACATAAATAATAAAATAGCCCACGAATTACACTAATTACACGAAAAAAGAAAAAAAACAATTCGTGAAATTCGTGAAATTTGTGGGAAAAAGAAAAATAGCCCACGAATTACATAAATAATAAAATAGCCCACGAATTACACTAATTACACGAAAAAAGAAAAAAACAATTCGTGAAATTCGTGAAATTTGTGGGAAAAAGAAAAAATATGCCCACGAATTACACTAATTACACGAAAAAAGAAAAAAACCAATTCGTGCGATTCGTGAAATTAGTGGGAAAAAGAAATAGCCCACGAATTACACTAATTACACGAAAAAAGAAAAAAACCAATTCGTGCGATTC
>DYPB01000290.1:1562-1628 GCA_020720185.1 Flavobacterium psychrophilum
GTGGGAAAAAGAAATAGCCCACGAATTACACTAATTACACGAAAAAAGAAAAAAAACAATTCGTGA
>DYPB01000005.1:0-7286 GCA_020720185.1 Flavobacterium psychrophilum
TTTATTGCATTTTGAGTTTTCATAACGAAGTCTAATGCGTAATTTGGGTTTAAAATTTAAAGCATAAAAAAACGCTGCAAACCTTATAGTTGCAGCGTTTTTTAATAGTGTATAAGTTTATTGCTTTTCTAAAATATAATATACTTTTTTACCATTTGATTTGAAAAGGTTTACCCTTAATTTGTCCCCTTTAATAATCCAAACCATAGGCTCTTTTGAACAAACGGTGTCTTTAGAATATCTTTTAGAATAATTTAAACTATCAATTCTAAATCGGTTTGATTTTGCGAACAACAACAATGAATCATTTGAAACTTTCCAATATCCTTTCATGTTTTGGCTACAACTTTCAAAATAAAAAGTTGAATCTTTATTTACATCAATAGAATCTCGAACATATATTTTATTGCTAATATAATAATCAAAAGCAACTTTAATTTTATTCCCACCTTTTTGTGAAACATAATTTCCAACAACATTATTTATATTGTTATTTGTAGAACAAGAAATTAATGTTAGAATAAAAAACAAACCTATACTTTTTTTCATATTTTATTGTTTTAACAAATCATTTGTAATGTAATTATTTGATTTATTGGTTGCTAATTTTACTTTTTCGATAAGCATTTCAATATTCTTTTTAGACTCTTCATCTTTGTAAACTAGCTTTACTTTTTTCAAGTAAGTAATTAATGCTTCACTTTTCTTATCATCAATAAGTTTAATTTTATCTGAATTTGGATTTTCAATTATATTTTCTGTTGCAGGTATAACAATTTCCAATTTTTCATGTAATTCAGAAAAATATTCAGCTTTACTAATTACTGGAATTCTCTTATTTACAAAATTTACCTTTACATTCCTAAATAATAATTTAGATATGCTGTTATAATCATTTGTTATAATCTTTTGAGTTTTTAAATTTGATAACTCATTTTCAACAAATTTATTATCGATTTTTTTAAAAACACGAACATTAAACTCATTTTCCTTTTCAGTTTTCAAATATACAATTAATCCTAATTTATTTCAGTAAAATTGATTTTTAAATCTTTAATCTTCAAAAAGCAAAAGATATAAAAAGTATAAAAATTGATATAAAAACTTCTAAATTTGATTAAAATTGAATTTTTTGTATATTTTTGTAAAAAAAATAAATTATTCTTTTATGAAAATAGGAAATAAATTAAAATCATTGAGGATTGCAAAAGGTTATACGCCTGATTTAATAGCTGAAAATTAGGCATATCATTGATAACTTATAGAAGATACGAAAGAGATGAATCGGTTCCTGATTTGAATATAATTGAAAAAATAGCAAATATTTATAAAATTTCAACTGTCGATTTACTTCAAAGTGAAAATATTATTTTAAATAAAGACCAAAGCGGTGGTATTTCAAATAACGCATTAATTATTAATCAATTATCTAAAAAATTAATCAAACAATACAAAATCCGTTTGAAAGAAAAAGACGAACTAATTAAAAAACTAACGGCTAACTTAAAGTCAAATTAAAATATCAACCCTTAATGAAAAAGAACTTTATACTTATACTTACAATACTTTTATCAAATATTTCGTTTGCACAATCGCCAAATGTTAATGCTTTTTTAGAAGATGCCGTTTTTTTAACTGATAAATATATTACACCATCAACCGATGCTGCGGTTTATATTTGTAGTGCCAACTGGATTACAACTGCCAAAAAACAGAAACTTTATACGGTAAATTTTAGTGTTTATGCTAATTTGTTTTTTGTTCCTAAAAATGATAGGGAGTATACTATTAACAACAATAATTTTAAATTTTTTACAATAAAAGACAATGCAGGAAACATTGTTAATGGCGATGTAACTGTTCCGACCATTTTTGGAAATAACACCCAGTATAGACTGGAAGGTGCTTTTGAATCGGCTCCTGTAAAGATAGATAGCCCAGAGGGAATTAATAGAGAATTCGTGCCGTATCCTTATTTTCACGCATCAATTTCTTTGTGGAAAGGATTTGAGTTGGCTACTAAATTTTCAACAAAGTTACGATATGAAGATCTACAATATCAGGTTTACGGTTTTGGTGTGAAACATAATTTTAGCCAGTATTTTAAAAAAATGGAAGCAAAAAAAATATATTTATCTTCCTTAGTTGCTTTTTCAAAAGAGCAGGTAAGTTCTCGTTTTATTAATGCAAATACCCCTTACGGAACTTTGGGACTTAATGAAATTACCGGAAAAGTATCAACTTGGCAACTGCAATTTAGTGGCTCAAAAGAATGGAAAAACTTTGAATTAGTTTCAAGCGTTATCAACAATTACAGTGTTTTTGAATATGTTCTTACAGGAGAAAGAGGCACAATTGAAAATCTAATTCCTGTTCAATCTATATTAAATGATAAACTGAAAGATATTTATAAGAATAAATTCAATGTATTTTATGAAATATCTGGTAGGTATAAATTTAATAATTTTTATATCCAATCGAGCCTTGATTTCGGAAAGTTTTTTAATGCCAGTTTATCCCTGCAATATGATTTTAATGCGAAACATTAAAAGTGTCTATAAACTCTTCTTGAACTTGATAAGACTTTTTGGGTGCTGTTAAACTACTAACCAATGCGTCTGGCAACGCTGGATTTAATTCGTAATTTAAAACTCTTTCGTTATATATCATTCCTTTTAGTGGAGCAAAATGTAATGTAGTGATTGCTACATTTTGAGTATTCAGAACGGGCACCTGAACACCTGCATAAAGAGTTGTTATTGTTAAATTTAAAGTTATTTTTGTCTTTTTTACATTTGTATAATTAATGTTGTTTGAGGTCAATGTTGCTAATGTACCATCCGAAACCGAAGTCAATACATAATTAACAGTTAAAGGTCTGCCTGAAACCGTTAAATTCACTACTCCGTTGGTTGTGCTTAAAAGATTTCCAGAGTTTGCATTATCTTTTAATAAAATAAAATCAACTAAATTTATTGGAATAGAAATCCCTGGTATTGAAGAATTGTCTAAAACCCCTGTAATTTTTAACCTTGTGCCGTCTATTCTTAAACCATTATTTTTTAAAACACTGGTAAAGAAGCCGTTAGAACCATTTAATGTTTTCATTTTCTTATAAACTACTGTGTTTATGATTGTATCATTAGCAACATATAAAGAGTCTCTAAATGATGAAGCAGGTGTATTTGTAGTTGCAGGCGTATTATTTGAAGCTTGATTTTCAACTCTATAGGTCCAAAAATTAGCTGTTTTTAGTGGAAAATAAGTTGTTGGAATTGTATTATCTTCGGGTATTGAGGGTTCTTCAGGAGATGAACTTGTAGAGCAAGAAATTAATCCTGCAAGAAGAATGATTGATGCTAAAATATTTATTGTTTTTTTCATTTGTTATGATGTTTTTCTATGAAAATTAATAATCTTTTGTATTTTATTTTTTACAAATATATAAAAAATAGTATTACATTTAATTATAAGTAATGTAAATTAAGGATTTAGGTATCTATTTGTTAAATAACTCCTAAAATGATTAGAGTATAAGTTGTTTTTTATCTAAGCTCTAATCTTTTGTTCCCATAACCAAGCACTTGCAAGTGCTTCTTCGAGTGTTGATTTTGCTTTCCAGCCCAATATAGTATTAGCTTTTTCAGTATTAGCGTAAGCAGAAATAACATCACCCTCACGACGGTTTACAATTTTATAGGGTAGTTTTTTACCCGAAACTTTTTCAAATGCTGTAATCACTTCGAGTACTGAACTACCTGTGCCCGTTCCTAAATTATATATTTCCAGATTATCGATATTATTTTTATTTATAAGTCGCTGTAATGCAATAACATGAGCTTTCGCTAAATCGACCACATGAATATAATCTCTGATGCAAGTCCCGTCGGGTGTTGGGTAATTATTGCCATAAACTGATAATTCTTCTCGCAATCCAATGCCTGTTTGGGTAATAAATGGTACAAGATTTTGTGGCACACCAATCGGCAATTCTCCAATTTCAGCACTCGGATGACTACCAATTGGATTAAAATATCTTAATAAAATAGCATTAATGTTACTCACAGCACAAACTTCAGTTATAATTTCTTCGCCAATTTGTTTGGTATTCCCATACGGCGACATAGCGGGCTGAATGGGTGCGTTTTCGGTAATTGGCATTTTTTTTGCCTCACCATAAACCGTGCAAGATGAACTAAATATAAATTTTGCATCGGGTTTTTGTTGTAATTCTTGTAACAAATAAACCAATGCATTGATGTTGTTTTCATAATACAACAGAGGATTTTCTACACTTTCGCCAACGGCTTTACTGGCCGCAAAATGAATTACACCTTCAATACCGTTGTACTTTTTAAAGAAATTTTGAACCGCAGTTTTATCCCGTAAATCCAGTTGTTCAAAGATTGGTTTTTTGCCTGATATTTTTTCAATCCCATCTAAAACTTCGATAGACGAATTTGATAGATTGTCGATAACAACTACTTCAAAACCTTCGTTTTGCAATTCGACCACTGTGTGCGAACCAATAAAACCGAGACCGCCTGTAACTAATATAAGCCCAGCCCCCCTGCCCCCGAAGGGGGAGTGAGCTATATTGGGAGTGTTATTATTTTCCATGTTGTTTTTTCGTTTAATTAATTTCCATCTACATCGTTCCCCCTTCGGGGGTTAGGGGGCTAGAAATTCTAAAACCGTATTGGTTATAAATTTAATTTGCTCATCGTCTAATTCCGTGTGCATCGGCAATGATAATACTTGTTTGACCAATAAATTTGTGTTCGGAAAATCTTCCTCCTTATATCTAGAATCTAAATATGCTTTTTGACTGTGCAACGGAATTGGATAATAAATAGCACATGGAATGCCGTTATTCAGTAAATGTTGCATCAAAGCATCTCTGTCGGCATCAATAATTCTTAAAGTATATTGATGAAAAACATGGTAATCACAGATATCGTAAATTGTGGGCGAAATAATATTTTTATGCCCTTCAAATGCTGCTGAATATTTTCTTGCAGCATCTTGTCTTGCCGCTATATAACTATCTAATAATGGTAATTTTGCATTAAGAACCGCAGCCTGAACGCTATCTAATCTTGAGTTTACACCAACTACATCGTGATGATAACGAATGTACATTCCATGATTTACTATTCCTCTAATTTTGTGTGCCAAATCATCATAGTTAGTAAAAATAGCACCGCCATCACCATAACATCCCAAGTTTTTTGATGGGAAGAAAGAAGTTGAAGCCACATGACCGATAGTTCCTGCTTTTACTTTTTTGCCATTATAATAGCAATTTGCACCAATTGCTTGTGCATTATCTTCAATTACAAACAAATTATGTTCAGTTGCAATTTGCATAATGTCCTCCATATTAGCCGCTCGACCGAATAAATGCACGGGAACAATGGCTTTGGTTTTTGGTGTAATTGCTTTTTTTATGGCATCAATAGAGATGTTCATATTATACAAATCAACATCAACCAAAACAGGTGTAAGTTGTAGTAAAGCAATCACTTCAACCGTTGCGGCAAAGGTAAAATCGGCTGTAATAACCTCATCACCAGGCTGTAAACCTAATCCCATCATGGCTATCTGCAACGCATCGGTTCCGTTTGCACATGGAATTACATGTTTTATGTTCAGATAGTCTTCCAAGTTTTTCTGAAATAAATGAACCTCTGGACCATTAATATAGGTTGTTGTATTTAAAACTTCTTGAATTGAAGCATTCACAGTTGTTGCAATTTTATCGTATTGACTTTTTAAGTCAACCATTTGTATTTTTTTCATAATTTTTTATTTAAAGTACGAAACATCTATTAGAATTGCAAAAATAAGAATTAAATTTTATAAAATTATTTATATATTTGTATTAATTTGTCAAAACTATTTGGAATATTAAAATTCTCCAAGTATAAATTCTGATGAAGTTTTAAAGTTCTAAACAAATGCTACATTTATATAATTTAATTATTCATTTCGCTGGTTTTTTACTAAAAATCATTGCTTTTTTTAGTCCGAAAATTAAACTTTTTGTTGATGGACGGAAATCGGTTTGGGCTGATTTATCTAAAAAAATTAGTTCCATTGACAAAATAATTTGGTTTCACGCCGCATCATTGGGTGAGTATGAGCAAGGTTTACCCGTTATTGAAAAAATTAAAGAAAAATATCCCGCTCACAAAATTATAATTTCATTCTTTTCGCCTTCGGGCTATGAAGTTCGTAAAAATAATACAGTTGCCGATTGTACGGTTTACTTGCCATTGGACACAAAAATGAATGCAAAAAAATTCCTCAAAGCCGTTCATCCCGAAATGGTTTTCTTTATCAAATATGAATTTTGGCCTAATTATTTGCATCAATTAAAATTAGATAAAATACCAACTTATTTAATTTCGGGTATTTTTCGTGAAAATCAATCGTTTTTTAAATGGTATGGTGGGTTTTATAGAAAAGCATTACAATCATTCGATTATTTTTTTGTTCAAAACGAAACTTCAAAAAAATTATTACAATCAATTAATTTTGATAATGTTATAATTTCTGGCGATACTAGATTTGATAGAGTTTCTGACATCCTTTTGAAAGATAATTCTTTAGATTTCATCAAACAATTTAAAAACGAAACACTAACAATAGTTGTAGGAAGTAGTTGGGAAAAAGATGAAAATTTGATTGTAAACTACATCAATAATTGTTCTAAAAAAGTAAAATTTATAATTGCTCCGCATAATATTAAAGAGCAACAAATAGAAAATCTAAAAAATCAAATTACAAAAAAAACGCTTTTGTTTTCGGATAAAAATGATAAAAACCTTGCCGATTACGATGTTTTTATTATTGACACAATTGGAATTCTGACAAAAATTTATTCCTATGCCGATATCGCTTTCGTTGGTGGTGGTTTTGGAAATCCAGGTGTTCATAACATTTTAGAACCAGCAACTTTTGGGGTGCCAATTGTTATTGGAGAAAATTTTTCGCATTTTGCAGAAGCTATTGATTTGGTTCGTTTAAATGGTTGTGTTTCAATATCTAATCAAAATCAATTGAACGATGTTTTTGATAATTTGATTGAAAATAGAAATTTTAGAATTGAGAAGGGAAACATTTGTAGTACATTTGTGCAACAAAATAAAGGAGCGACGGAAATGATTTTCAGCACATTTCAAAATCATAATCCATAATTACATATAAATAATAGATTATAATCTCATAATTACATATAAATAATAGATTATAATCGCATTATTATATATAAATAATAGATT
>DYPB01000005.1:7386-13037 GCA_020720185.1 Flavobacterium psychrophilum
TAATTACATATAAATAATAGATTATAATCGCATTATTATATATAAATAATAGATTTGAAATAAAATTTTATATATTTGCCTCAAAATTTATATACTTATGAAAGGCATAAATAGAAATTTAGGAGCAATAATTGCAGAAAAGTGGAATTCGGGTAAAGTACTTATTTTAATAGGACCAAGACAAGTGGGAAAAACAACACTCTTGAGAAAATTATCTGAGGCAGAAGGAAATTTTATGTTTGTGAATGGTGATGATCCCGAAGACAGATTGCTGTTCGAAAACGCTGGTGTTAGTAAATTAGAAAATATTATTGCCAAAAACACTACGGTATTTTTTGACGAAGCACAGAGAATACCTAACATTGGACTGGTTTTAAAAATCATTCACGACCAAATGAATACGGTTCGTTTGGTGGTTAGTGGATCATCGGCATTGGAAATTTCAAATCAAGTTAATGAGCCTTTAACAGGAAGAAAATGGGAATATAATATGTTTCCGTTATCATGGAACGAATTGAGAAATCATTTCGGTTATGCGCAAAATCAAAAAAATATCCCACAATATTTGGTTTATGGTACTTATCCCGAAGTAATTACACAAAAAAACGATGCGGAAAATATTTTAAAACAAATTTCGAGTAGTTATTTGTATAAAGATATTTTACAATTTAAAGAAATTAAGAAGCCAGAAGTTTTAGATAAACTCCTTTTGGCACTAGCATTGCAAGTGGGCAGCGAAGTTAATTATAATGAACTTTCACGAACGATTGGAATTGATAGAGCAACTGTTGAGCAATATATTTCATTGCTCGAAAAAGTTTTTGTGGTTTTTCGATTGCAGCCTCTGAGCCGAAATGTAAGAAATGAAATGAACACTTCTCGGAAGGTGTATTTTTATGATAACGGAATCAGAAACAGCATTATAGGTAATTTTAAATCATTAGAATTTAGACAAGATGTGGGATCATTATGGGAAAATTTTATGATTTCAGAAAAAATAAAAGCCCAAAGTTATTGCAAATGGCACGGAAGGAACTATTTTTGGCGTACCTATCAGCAGCAAGAAATTGATTGGATTGAAGAAATTGATGGGCAATTTTCGGCATTTGAATTCAAATGGAATGATAATAAAAAAGATAAAAAATTCCCATCAACATTTTTGAATAATTATTCAATAAAAACTACAATGATAGTCTCACCGAGCAATTGCGATGAATTTATACAACTTTAAACACTAATCAAATGAATTATTTACAAGCAATTATCCTTGCAATTATTGAGGGAATTACCGAATTTTTACCCATTTCATCAACAGGACACCTGATTATTGCCAGCTCATTTATGGGTATTGAAACCGATGATTTTACCAAACTTTTTACAATCGTAATTCAACTTGGGGCAATTTTGTCGGTCGTGGTTTTATATTTTAAAAGGTTTTTCCAGTCGATGGATTTCTATTATAAAATAGTAGTAGCGTTTGTTCCTGCCGTAATTTTAGGATTAATTTTTAGTAAAAAAATTGATGTTTTGCTCGAAAATCCCTTAACGGTTGCCGTTTCATTATTGCTTGGTGGAATTATTTTATTAAAAGTCGATGATTGGTTTGATGATAATGAGGAAACCCAAACGACGACTGAAATTAGTTATTTAACAGCTTTCAAGATAGGATTGTTTCAATGTTTGGCAATGATACCAGGGGTTTCTCGTAGTGGAGCAAGCATTGTGGGCGGAATGTCGCAAAAATTATCTCGAACCACAGCTGCTGAATTTTCATTCTTTTTGGCGGTGCCGACAATGCTTGGAGCAACTGCCAAAAAATGTTATGATTATTATAACGATGGATTAATATTATCATCTAAACAAGTTAATTTATTGGTTATTGGAAATATTGTGGCGTTTATTGTTGCGCTTTTGGCAATCAAATCATTCATCGGGTTTTTAACCAAAAACGGTTTTAAAATGTTTGGATATTATCGGATTATCGTTGGAATTGCGTTGCTTCTAATTCATTTTTTTGTTAGACCATTAACAATTATTTAATGACCATAGACAACTACCAAAACGGACAAATACTGCTGATAGACAAGCCCTTAAAATGGAGTTCATTTCAAGCTGTTAATAAACTAAAACACCATTTGATAAACACAGTTGGATTGCCTAAAAAATTTAAAATTGGACATGCAGGAACGCTCGACCCGTTGGCTACTGGATTATTGCTAATTTGTACTGGAAAATTTACCAAAAAAATATCAGAATTACAAGGTCAAGCCAAAGAATATAAAGGAACTTTCTTTATTGGAGCCACAACGCCCTCTTATGATTTAGAAACCGAAATTGATGAACAATTCGATATTTCGCATATTAATAATGATTTAATTCACGAAACGGTAAAACAATTTTTAGGCGAAATTAATCAAAAACCACCCCTTTTTTCTGCCATAAAAAAAGATGGTGTTAGACTTTATGAACACGCCCGTGCAGGCGAAACAATAGAAATTGAAAGCCGAAAAACCACCATTCACGAATTTGAAATTACAAGAATTGCATTACCCGAAATAGATTTTAGAATTGTATGTAGTAAAGGAACTTACATTCGATCCATTGCTTTTGATTTTGGCAAAGCAATGAATTCAGGAAGTCATTTAACTGCTTTGCGACGCACAAAAATTGGAGCATTTGAGGTTAAAAATGCGGTTTCAATCTTGGAACTATAAATTCATCCCCTTCAACTGATCCAAATAATCTCGTTCCTCACTCGATCTCGAAATTTTATGTTGTCAGACTCATTTGTTATGATTGAAAACGACATGAATCAATTCCCAACTCTAATTGATTCTTTACCAAATTAAGTATAAAGGTATTTAAAAAAAATCTGAATAGTAGTACCCAATAGACTTATAAAATCTATTTGATGAAAATTATGAATGAGTGGTTTAACCCAAATTACGCATTAGACTTCGTTATGAAAACTCAAAATGCAATAAAAATAAGTGCTCACGGACTATTTTTGAAGAAAGAATACTTTTGTATTTTGAATTTAAAAATAGGAGTAAGTGCTTATTTTTGAAGTAGTTTGAGTTTGGAATAGATTTCTAATGCGTAATTTGGGTTTAATAGTATAAATTTGCAAAAACATTTATCCGATTGAAAATTATAGATTCGTTACAAAATTATTCCTCAAATAAGAAAACAGTACTAACAATTGGTTCGTTTGATGGGGTTCATATTGGTCATAAAAAAATTATACAAAAAATTATATCCTCCTCAAAGTTATTAGATTGTGAGAGTTTGGTACTTACTTTTTTTCCTCATCCTAAAATATTTTTAAACCAAAATTCAGATATAAAATTATTGAATACAATTGATGAAAAAATTGATTTGTTTAAAAAAAATGGATTGCAAAATCTTATTATTCAACCATTTGACAAAAATTTTTCTGACCTTTCCGCAAAAGAATTTATTGAAGAAATATTAGTTAAAAAACTTCATGTTGCAAAAATAATCATTGGTTATGATCATCGTTTCGGAAAAAACAGGCTGGCAAATGTTGATGATTTAATTGCATCTGGCAGTAAATATAATTTTGAAGTAGAACAAATTACGGCTCAAGAGATTGATGCAGTGGCAGTAAGTTCGACAAAAATTAGAACCGCAATTTTAGAAGGAAATATAACCCTTGCCAATGAATATTTAGGTTATAATTATATTTTAACAGGAGTTGTTGTAACGGGCAAACAACTCGGACGAACCATAGGATATCCAACGGCAAACATTAGAATAGGCGAAAATTATAAATTAATTCCAAAAATTGGTGTTTATATTGTTAGTAGCTTTATTAATAATCAATTAATTTTTGGAATGATGAATATCGGTTTTAATCCAACTGTTGGTGGACAAAATTTATCAACAGAGGTTCATTTTTTTAATCTTGACGAGAATTTATACGACAAAAAATTAACTATTTCAATACTTTCTCGAATTAGAGACGAACATAAATTTGAATCAATAGCAGTTTTAAAAAATCAATTAGCAAAAGATAAAGAATTTTGTATTTCTTTTATAGAAAAGCATCTAATGTAAACGAAATTTTCTATTTTTGAACCCATTAAAATAAACAATATGAGCATTACAAAACACAATTGGACTAAAGACGAAATAATAGCTATTTATAACAAACCATTAATGGACTTGTTATACGAAGCAGCAACTATACACAGAAAATCACACGATCCAAATGTAGTACAAGTTTCTACATTATTATCCATAAAAACAGGAGGATGCCCCGAAGATTGTGGGTATTGTCCGCAGGCAGCACGATACCATACTGATATTACAGGAAACGATTTAATGTCGGTTAGTCAAGTAAAAGCACAAGCTTTGCGAGCAAAAGAATCAGGTTCATCAAGAGTTTGTATGGGTGCTGCATGGCGAAATGTGAAAGACGGAGCAGAATTTGACCAAGTATTAGAAATGGTTAGAACCATCAATAAATTAGATATGGAGGTTTGCTGTACATTAGGAATGATAACTGAAAATCAAGCACATAGATTAGCTGAAGCAGGACTTTATGCCTATAATCACAACCTTGATACTTCCGAAGATTATTATAAAGAGGTTATTTCTACTCGTGGTTTTGAAGACCGTTTGCAAACTATTGAAAATGTAAGAAAAACAAATGTAACCGTGTGTAGTGGCGGTATTATTGGTATGGGCGAAAGTATTGAAGATAGAGCAGGAATGCTCGTTGCGTTATCAACCCTAAATCCACAACCAGAATCAGTACCAATAAATGCACTTGTTGCCGTTGATGGAACACCACTTGAAGACGAGAAACCAGTCGAAATTTGGGAAATGATTAGAATGGTTGCAACCACCAGAATTGTAATGCCCGAAACACAAGTAAGATTATCCGCAGGAAGAACCAATATGAGTCGTGAAGGACAAGCCATTTGCTTTCTTGCAGGAGCAAACTCTATTTTTGCAGGCGATAAATTGCTAACAACACCAAATCCAGATGTAAACGAAGATATGAAAATGTTTGAAATGTTAGGATTAAGTGCTCAAAAACCATTCATAAAAATAATGCAACCCAAAACCGTAGAAGCTCCTGATTCTCAATACCAATCAATGGGCGAAAAACCAAAATGGAGCAGACCAGAACATAAAATTGAAAGAAATTTAGAAGCATCAATCAAAAATTAGAAGCAAATCGCTTGGGCATTTTTACCAATGTCTTACCCGTTTTTCGTTTCAATCTGTTGTGCTGAACACCAGCACAACAGGATTTTCACTACAACCGGGGCTATTTGAAAAAGGTAATTGAAAATTTATAAATTTTCTTAAATCACTCAATATATTTGCCACACAAATTCAATTAATTATAACAACAATAACCTTAAAAATAAAACCAAAGCTGGCAGAGCATTTATTACAATGACCGATAGCCTTATAGAATCTCGAATTGTTGAAATTGTAAGCAGAAAAAAAGTTCAAAAGCCATCTTTGTTAGAACAAATAGAAATTGGATTAAAGGAAGTTAATTGTTTAAAAAACAACAATGTAAAAAGAAAATCTTTATCAGAACCCACCTTAAATCAAAAAAAAGGAGTTCATCTAACCGCAAATATTTATAAAATTTGGGTTTCAAATAA
>DYPB01000005.1:13137-41239 GCA_020720185.1 Flavobacterium psychrophilum
AAAAAAAAGGAGTTCATCTAACCGCAAATATTTATAAAATTTGGGTTTCAAATAAAGACAATCAGAGAGGAAAAAGTGGTGATTTTAGAGTAATTACTTATCTGATTGAAGAAACAGAAAATTCCATAGAAATAAATTTATTAACCATTTACGATAAATCCGAAGAAGAAATCATCTCAAAATCAGCACTTCTAAAAATTGTGAAACAATATTTTTAAAATTAAATTCTTTAAATATAAAATTAATACTCTTCAAACTAAAAATCAATGAACTGGGAAAAATTATTATCTTTAAAACGATTTGGCGACACCACAAAACGACTTCGAAAAGAAGAAGACAACTCTCGTTTAGGGTTCGAGGTTGATTATGATAGAGTTATATTCTCATCAGCTTTTAGAAGTTTGCAAGACAAAACCCAAGTTATTCCTCTATCAAAAACCGATTTTGTACATACTCGACTCACACACAGTTTAGAAGTTTCTGTTGTCGGACGATCATTAGGACGATTAGTGGGCAAAAAAATACTCGAAAAATACCCCTACCTTTCTGAAATTCACGCTTTTGAAGCTAATGATTTTGGAGCAATTGTTGCCGCAGCAGCATTGGCCCACGATATAGGAAATCCGCCATTTGGACATTCAGGAGAAAAAGCTATTGGCGAATATTTTTCAATAGGAAACGGACAAAAATTTAAAGACCATTTAACTCCAAAAGAATGGCAAGACCTTATCGATTTTGAGGGTAACGCCAACGGATTTAAGGTTTTAACCGCAAATAGACCTGGAGTTTTAGGCGGAATTAGGCTTTCTTATGCTGTTCTAGGTGCTTTTATGAAATATCCAAAAGAAAGTTTGCCAAAAAAACCAACAAAAAACATCTGTGATAAAAAATATGGTTTTTTTCAAACAGATAAAGAATTTTTTCAAGAAGTTGCCATCGAATTAGGTT
Organism: Flavobacterium psychrophilum; assembly: GCA_020720185.1. GTDB lineage: Bacteria > Bacteroidota > Bacteroidia > Flavobacteriales > Flavobacteriaceae > Flavobacterium > Flavobacterium psychrophilum_O. Next base: position 14,086 of record DYPB01000005.1, read on the forward strand.
TAATAGCCAACAAAACCGACGGAAATATTGGCTACGAAAGACATCCTCTAGCCTATTTAGTTGAAGCTGCCGATGATATTTGTTATACAATTATTGATTTTGAAGACGGTATAAACCTTGGTTTGGTGTCAGAAGATTTTGCATTAGAATATTTAATAAAATTAGTAAAAAATAACATCGACACCAGTAAATATAACGAATTAGACACCAAAGAAGATCGCATTAGTTATCTACGAGCCCTTGCTATTGGTAATTTAATTAACGATGCCGTAAATGTTTTTATCGAAAATGAAGAGGCAATTTTACAAGGCAAATTTCCATATTCGCTAATGGATAAAAGTAAATACAAGCCACAAATGGATGATATTATAGATTTAAGTGTAAAAAAGATTTATCAAAGCCGAGAAGTTATCGAAAAGGAAATAGTTGGTTATCAAATAATTAATAATTTATTAGATAAATTTATAACTGCTTATAACAACAAACACGAAGGTTGTGCAACAAATTTTGACAATTTATTACTTAAAATTTTACCCGAAAAACACAATCCAGAAAAATCTGGAGAACAAGAAAGTTTATACAAAAGATTACTGCATATTTGTCATTTTATTTCAATGCTAACAGATGGTAATGCTTTGTTATACAGTAAGATAATTAATTAAAATGAACATACAATTTTATAAATATCAAGGAACAGGAAACGATTTTGTGATGATTGATAATCGCAATAATTTTTTCCCGAAAGACAATCATAAACTGATTAACCATCTGTGCGACAGACGATTTGGCATTGGTGGAGATGGACTAATTCTATTAGAAAACGATGATAATCAAGATTTTAAAATGCTCTATTTCAATTCCGACGGCAACCAAAGTACTATGTGTGGCAACGGTGGTCGCTGTTTGGTCGCCTTTGCAAAACAACTAAAAATTATCGAAAATCAGACTACTTTCCTTGCAATCGATGGTTTGCATTATGCCACAATTGATAAAAACAATATAGTTTCCTTGCAAATGAAAGATGTAAATCATCTAAAAATAAAAGATAATTATGTTTTTCTAGATACAGGCTCTCCGCATCATATTGAAATGGTAGAAAATTTAAAAGATTTTAATGTAAAAGAAAACGGAGCAAAAATTCGTTATTCAAATTTATATGGAACGGCTGGTAGTAATGTTAATTTTATTTCTCAAGTTTCTGAAAATGAGTTTAGTATCCGTACTTACGAAAGAGGAGTTGAAGACGAAACCTTATCATGTGGTACTGGAGCAACTGCCACCGCAATTGGTATGAATGCCATTGGTAAAACAACATCAAATCAAATAACTATTAATATTGAGGGCGGAAAACTCGAAATTTCATTTACTAAAAACGACGCTACATATAGCAATGTCTTTTTAAAAGGAGCAGCCAAAATGGTTTTTGAAGGAAATATTAATTACCCAACATAACCCTATAAAAGTATATATTAACCCGACGAAAGAAAATAGATAAAAGAAAATAGACTATATGTCTTATTTTCAAAAGTTTATATTTTTTTAATTTACTGATATATTACCGTCATTTTAATAATCAATAAAAATAAGATAAAGAACAGTTGAATTAGTTCCATTTTGGTTTAAATTTAATTACAAAATAACTGCCAATAATTACTGGAATTACAATATTTAAAAACCACATTACGGTTGATATAAAAACAACAATCCACTCATTTACAAATAGTAAACTAAAAAAATAAACAGCAACTCCGCCTTTTACAGCAAAATCAAAAAATTGAAAAGTTGGTAAAGACGACGCTAAAAAATAGACGGATACAATGGTTGCCATTAAAATAAAATAGGGTTGATGAACACCAAAAGCTAAAAATAAAAAATAATACTGGTGTGAAAAAGTTAGGTATCGTAATATGGCAAAAACAATATTTTTTTGATGAATTTTAGTAGGAATTTCTTTTATTTTTTTAACAATAGATTTTAATGAATTGCCTTTAATGGTAATATTTTTAAAAAATACTGAAAACACAAACAACAAAACAGAAAGCATAATGAGATAAAAAACCCATTTTTTAAAACCTAAAATCCATAATCCAATAAGGCCGAAAAATATTGACAAAATCATTTGAATACCATTACAGATAAGATTTAGGAAAACAATTTTTTTAGTCTCTTTTTTTTCAAAATATAATGCTTTTCCAGCATATTCGCCAATGCCGTTTGGTGTAAAAATTCCTGCAGTAAGACCTGCTAACACTTGCTTTGTTGCGTTTTTTAATGATATTTTTTGAAAGCTGGAAACTAAATTTTGCCACTTTAAAATTTCTAAAAAACGATTTAGAAAACTTAAAAATAAAATAAAAATAACACCAGAAATAGACTTTTGCTTTTCAAAATTAATTAAAAAATTAGTCCAATTTAACTTGTCATTATCAGCCAGTTGCTTATAAATGAAATAAAACGCACCTAATACAATCAAAATTTTGACGATAAGCACCAATAATTGTTTATTTTTGTAGAAAATTGATTTCATAGACCACAAATAAACAAATAAACTTTTAACTTTTAAGCATAAATTTTGAACGAAAGAATTATTTTAGGAATTGATCCAGGAACAACCATTATGGGTTTTGGACTCATAAAAGTAGTTGGTAAAAATATGTTTTTTTTGCAACTTAACGAATTGCAATTATCAAAATATGACAATCATTATCAGAAATTAAAAATAATTTTCGAACGAACTATTGAGTTGATAGACACCCATAATCCAGATGAAATTGCAATTGAAGCACCTTTTTTTGGTAAAAATGTTCAATCTATGTTAAAATTAGGTAGGGCTCAAGGTGTTGCAATGGCAGCTGGATTATCAAGAGATATTCCAATAACTGAATATGAACCGAAGAAAATTAAGATGGCAATTACGGGCAATGGAAATGCTAGTAAAGAACAGGTTGCCAAGATGTTACAACAATTATTAGGGCTAAAAGAATTACCTAAAAATTTAGACTCTACTGACGGATTAGCAGCAGCAGTTTGTCATTTTTTTAATTCAGGAAAAACGATTGGCGAAAAAAATTATAGTGGTTGGGATGCTTTTGTAAAAGATAATGAAAAGAGAATTAGATTGTTAGATTGTTAGAAATGAATTTGACCGAGAGAGATAAAAAGTACCTTTGGCATCCATATACACAACATAAAACTAGCAAACCTGCTATTGCTATTGTGAGAGGAGCAGGTGCAATATTATGGGATGATAATGAAAAAGAATATATTGACGCTATTGCCTCGTGGTGGGTAAATCCGTACGGACATTCTAATCTATTCATTGCCAATGCTATATACAAACAATTAACCACATTAGAGCATGTTTTATTTGGTGGCTTTACGCATGAACCTGCAGTAGTTTTAGCTGAAAAATTAATTGAAATATTACCTAAAAACCAACAAAAATTATTTTTTTCAGACAATGGTTCTACGGCTGTTGAAATTGCTATAAAAGTAGCATTTCAATATTTTTTTAATAAAAATGGAAAGCGGAATACCATAATTGCTTTTGAAAATGCGTTTCATGGAGATACTTTTGCCGCAATGGCCGCTAGTGGAATTTCACTATTTACTGAAGCTTTTACCGAAGGTTTAATAAGTGTTGTTCGAATTCCTGTACCAATAAAAGGGAGCGAAAAAGACACTTTTAAAGCATTAGAAAAAGCCATAAAAAAACATAACTGTGCCGCATTTATTTTTGAACCATTAGTACAAGGTGCGGCTGGAATGGTAATGTATGAACCTAAAATTTTAGACGAACTTATTAAACTTTGCAATAAAAATAATGTTCTCACGATTGCCGATGAAGTAATGACGGGTTTTGGAAAAACAGGTGAAAATTTTGCTTGCAATTATTTGAAAACCCAACCTGATATGATGTGTTTATCTAAAGCATTAACAGCAGGAACATTGCCAATGGCAATAACCACTTTTACACAACATATTTTTGATGTTTTTTATGACGATGATATCAATAAAGCATTATTTCATGGTCATTCATTTACCGCAAACCCTATCGGTTGTGCAGCTGCATTAGCAGGTTTGGAATTATTACAAAGTGCTGAAATACAGGATAATATAAAAATTATCAATCAATTTCATTTAGATTTTGAAAAACATATAAAAAACCATAAAAAGGTAAAGACAACAAGGGTTTTAGGAGTTATTTTTGCATTAGAAATAGAATCAGAAAACACTGAATATTATGGCAATTTACGGAATAAATTGTATGATTTTTTTATTGAAAATGGGGTTATATTAAGACCCGTTGGCAATATTATTTACATCTTACCACCTTATATAATCACCCAAAAACAGCTACAAAAAATCTATTCCATTATAGAAAAATCTTTAGAAATTATTTAAAATTATTTGAAATGTTATTATCAAATTCCATCTCCATAACGGCCATTTCGTCCATTTCTGCACTTGGAAATGATTCTAAAATTATCTGGGAAAACTATCAAAATAAGAAACATTTTTTTACTAAAAAAATGTTTGGGAACGATGAAGTATTTGTTGCAGAATTAGATCTAAATTCAAAAAAAATTATTGAGAATTTAAAAAAAACAGATCATAAATACAAAAATCTTGACGATTCTGTACTTTTTGCTATTGCGGTATCTCGAGAAGCCATAAAAAAATCAGGTTGGAAAAGCGATGCTGTTTTCGGAATTAACATTGGTTCTTCTCGTGGAGCAACTGCGTTGTTTGAAAACCATTATAAGAAATTTTTATCATCAAAAAAAGTAACAGTTTCGGCTTCTCCAACGACAACTTTAGGAAATATTTCTTCTTGGGTCGCCCATGATTTACAATCTGAAGGTCCAGAAATATCACATTCTATTACTTGTTCTACCTCATTACACGCTCTTTTAAATGGAATTGCGTGGCTAAAAAGCGGTATGACAAACAAGTTTTTAGTTGGTGGTAGTGAGGCTCCTTTAACCGATTTTACCATTGCACAAATGCAAGCAATGAAGATTTATGCAAAGGAAAAACAAGAGTATCCTTGTAGAGCTTTGGATTTTGACAAAAAACAAAATACAATGATACTTGGTGAAGGTGCGGTTGTTTGTTGTCTTGAAATTGGAAAAACAGATAAAACCCTTGCTATTATTGAAGGTATTGGATATGCTACCGAAATTTTAGAACACAATACTTCAATTTCTACGAATGCAATTTGCTTTCAAAAATCAATGAAAATGGCATTGCAAAATATTGATTTACAATTAGTTGATGTAATTGTAATGCACGCACCAGGAACAATTCAGGGAGATCTATCAGAAATGAAGGCTATTCAAGAAGTTTTCAAGAAAAAAATCCCGTTAGTAACAACAAATAAATGGAAATTAGGACATACTTTTGGAGCATCGGGAATGTTGAGTATTGAAATGGCAATCAATATGTTACAGGAGCAATATTTTGTTGGCGTTCCATATACTATTTACAAATCAGAACCAAAATCAATACGAAAGGTATTAGTGAATTCTGTTGGTTTTGGAGGTAATGCTGTTAGTATTTTGTTAAGTATTTAGTTTGTATTACAAATTTTAATACTGGTTATTCCTCTATGTAAAGACTATTTTTTTTGTTTAATGTTTAATAGTATCATTGGATTGTGTTTTAATTTTTATAGGAATTAAGAATTGTATTTTTACTGGTATTCCTTGTTTCATTGCTGGTCCAATTAACGGAAAGCCATCTAATTTGTTTTTTAATAAAGTATCTATTTTTTCTTTATTCTCAACGGATAAATTATTAATAACAGCTTCAAATTTTAGAGGCTCATTAGGAAAAACACTTACCCTTACCATCATTTCTTTACAGTTAGGATATAATTTTGACAAACTGTCTAAATCCATTTTGTAGTTGATGGTTCTTGTAAAAAAATCAAAAAAACACTTTTCTTGTGCATCTTTTTCAACAATATTTTCACAACTCCCAATGGTTGGCAATTTATCAACAGTATTCCAATTTATTTCTTTCAATCGTTCTTCATATAATTGTTTCTCATTTTGTGTTTTTTCTTTTTCAAAAAATTGACACGAAACAATTAAAAAAAATGATACTATAGCGACTGTTTTTTTCAAAGAATGATATATATTTGCTTGTTTTTAATGCACAAAAATACAAAAACATGGATAATATTTTATTAATTATTGCCTTTATTTGCCTGATTGTTGGAGTTATAGGTAGTTTTTTACCTGTACTCCCTGGTCCTGTTGCCAGTTGGATAGGTTTATTGTTACTCTATTTTACGGATACTGTACCTATAAATTATTGGGTTTTACTACCTACACTTATACTGACACTACTAATAGCTGTACTTGATTACATAATTCCTGCCAAAGGCACAAAACACTTTGGGGGTAGTAAGTACGGGGTTTGGGGAACAAATATTGGCTTCCTTCTCGGGATGTTTCTCATACCAACACCTTTTGGCTTTGCAATTGGAGCATTTCTCGGAGCGTTCTTTGGCGAATTATATAACAATTCAACCGATAAAAATCAAGCTTTTAAAGCTGCAACAGGATCGTTAATTGGACTTTTAGTTTCTACCTTTATGAAATTAGTTGTCTGTTTGCTCTACCTTGCAATTTTTATTTATGTAGTTTGGCAATACCGAAGTGGATTATTTTAATCCTAATTTTTAGCTTTTCTCACTCTGCTCTATACATATTAAATAATTTTATTGTTAAAATCATTTTTAAAAGCTTAATAACCCCCACAAAAACATCAATAGAACACATCAAATTACCAACAACTAATTTATCTTCTAAACCATTCATTTTTACTGATTACCTTAGAATCCTTATCCATATTGCACTAACATTTTGTTTTTTTCTACATTTCGTATGAGATATTCCCTAAATTTGCCACACTAAAATTATCAAATTATAATTATGGAAGCTATAAAACCTTATATTCCTAAAAATAAAATCCGAATTGTAACCGCAGCTTCTCTTTTTGACGGACACGATGCTGCTATCAACATTATGCGAAGAATTATTCAATCAACAGGTGTTGAGGTTATCCATCTAGGTCATGATAGAAGTGTAGAAGAAGTTGTAAATACTGCCATTCAAGAAGATGCAAATGCTATTGCAATGACTAGTTATCAGGGTGGGCATAACGAATATTTTAAATATATGCACGATTTGCTTAAGGAAAAAGGAGCAGGGCATATCAAGATTTTCGGTGGCGGTGGCGGTGTAATTCTGCCCACAGAAATAGCCGATTTAGAAAGTTATGGCATCACAAAAATATACTCGCCAGATGATGGCAGAGCCATGGGATTGCAAGGAATGATTAATGATTTGGTTCAAAAGTCAGAAACCCCAAGCCCCACCCCAACCCTCCCCGAAGGGGAGGGGGCAGCTGTAACCTTACAACAAAACCTCGAAAATAAAGAAGTAAACACTATTGCAAGATTAATTTCATTAGCTGAAAACAATCCAGAACAATTCCATAAAATATTCACACCAAGTGTAGCTTCTCCCTCCTCTTCGGGGAAGGTTGGGGCGGAGGGGGCTTCTCCTGTTCTCGGAATCACAGGCACTGGCGGAGCAGGAAAATCATCGTTGGTAGATGAATTGGTTCGTCGATTCTTAATTGATTTTCCAAATAAAACCATCGGATTAATTTCTGTTGATCCATCAAAAAGAAAAACGGGTGGTGCATTATTAGGCGATAGAATTAGGATGAATGCCATCAATAATACTCGGGTTTATATGCGTTCGTTGGCTACTCGACAATCAAATTTGGCTTTGTCGAAATATGTTGCCGAAGCAATTCAGGTTTTGAAAGCGGCCAAATACGATATTATTATCCTTGAAACTTCAGGAATTGGTCAATCCGATACTGAAATTATGGATCATTCGGATGTTTCCTTATATGTAATGACACCCGAATTTGGTGCGGCAACGCAGTTAGAAAAGATTGATATGCTGGATTTTGCAGATTTAGTTGCACTTAATAAATTTGACAAAAGAGGTGCTTTAGATGCCCTTCGAGATGTTAAAAAACAATACCAACGGAATCATAATTTATGGGAGGCTGATTTGGATTCAATGCCTATTTATGGCACAATTGCCTCGCAGTTTAACGACCCAGGCATGAATTCATTATACAAATCTATAATGGATAAAGTGGTTGAAAAAACGGATGCAGATTTAAAATCTTCGTTTGAAATTACTCGTGAAATGAGCGAAAAAATTTTCGTAATTCCACCACACAGAACAAGATATTTATCTGAAATTGCTGAAAATAATAGAAAATACGATGAAATTGCTCTAACACAAGTTGAAGTAGCTCAAAAATTATACGGAATTTATAAAACCATAGAAACCGTTTTTGGAAGTAAACCAACTTTGATAAAAGCTGGAATTGAAGAAACTATTTTAAATTTAAAAGATGAAAGTAGAAATGAGTTTTTAAATCTTTTAGTAAAAGAATTCGACCGAGTAAAAATGAATTTTGATCCATATAATTGGGAAATCATTTTGACTTGGGACGAAAAAGTAAACAAATACAAAAATCCAATATATAGTTTTAAAGTTCGAGATAAAGAAATTAAAATAGCAACCCATACCGAAAGTTTATCGCATTCTCAAATTCCAAAAATAGCCTTGCCAAAATATCAAGCTTGGGGAGATATTTTGAAATGGAATTTACAAGAAAATGTTCCTGGCGAGTTTCCTTTTGCCTCTGGATTGTACCCATTTAAAAGAGAAGGAGAAGACCCAAGTCGAATGTTTGCAGGTGAAGGCGGACCAGAACGAACCAATAAAAGATTTCATTATGTATCAGCAGGGTTGCCTGCCAAAAGACTCTCAACAGCTTTTGATAGTGTAACTTTGTATGGAAATGACCCACACATTCGACCTGATATTTATGGAAAAATTGGAAATGCTGGCGTCTCCATTTGTTGTTTAGATGATGCTAAAAAACTCTATTCTGGCTTCGATTTGGTACATGCAATGACTTCGGTTTCGATGACAATTAATGGTCCAGCTCCAATGTTGCTTGGTTTTTTTATGAATGCCGCCATTGATCAGCAATGCGAAATTTACATTAAAGAGAATAATATTGAGGACGAGGTTGAGGTTAAGATTAAAAATATATACACAAATAAAGGAACAAATCGACCTAAATATCAAGGAGATTTACCCGATGGAAATAATGGATTAGGTTTATTTTTATTAGGCATAACTGGCGACCAAGTTTTGCCAGTCGATGTTTATAATGCAATTAAAATCAAAACTTTATCACAAGTTCGAGGTACGGTTCAAGCCGATATTTTGAAAGAAGATCAGGCACAAAATACTTGTATTTTCTCGACTGAATTTGCTTTGCGATTGATGGGAGATGTGCAGGAATATTTTATCAAAGAAAATGTCCGCAACTTTTATTCGGTATCTATCTCGGGTTATCATATTGCCGAAGCAGGTGCAAACCCGATTACACAACTGGCTTTTACGCTGTCAAACGGCTTTACTTATGTGGAATATTATTTAAGTAGAGGTATGAATATCAACGATTTTGGACCTAATTTATCGTTCTTTTTCTCGAACGGCATTGACCCAGAATATGCTGTAATTGGTCGAGTGGCTCGGAAAATTTGGGCAAAAGCCATGAAAAATAAATATGCTGCTAATGAAAGAGCTCAAATGCTAAAATATCACATTCAAACCAGCGGTAGAAGTTTGCACGCACAAGAGATTGATTTTAATGACATTAGAACCACATTACAAGCATTATATGCAATTTATGACAACTGTAACTCATTGCATACCAATGCGTATGACGAAGCAATTACAACTCCAACCGAAGAATCTGTTCGTCGGGCAATGGCAATACAATTAATTATTAATAAAGAATTAGGTTTAGCAAAAAACGAAAATCCAATACAAGGCTCGTTTATAATTGAAGAATTGACTGACCTTGTTGAAGAAGCTGTTTTATTAGAATTTGACAGAATTACCGAAAGAGGCGGTACACTTGGAGCTATGGAAACGATGTACCAACGCAGTAAAATTCAAGAAGAAAGTATGTATTACGAAACTCTAAAACACACGGGCGAATTCCCAATTATTGGAGTAAATACTTTTTTAAGCAGTAAAGGTTCTCCAACCGTAATTCCTGCAGAAGTAATTCGTGCCACTGAAGAAGAAAAACGATATCAGGTAGAAATGTTAGAAGAATTGCAAAAAACACATGCGGATAAAACGGCAGACTTATTAAACAACTTGCAAAATGCCGCCATTAATAATAAAAATATTTTCGAGCAATTGATGGAGGTAACAAAAGTATGTTCGTTAGGGCAAATAACCAGTGCGTTGTTTGAAGTTGGGGGGCAGTATAGACGGAATATGTAAATGTTTGAAAATGTAAATTAACAATCTAATTCTTACAAGAAATATTTTCAATAAGCCAAATTTTAACCCATTTCATTTTTACACAAATGCCTATCTGATAGTGAAATAATAGCAATAAATATAGAATATTTTAATACAGAATTATTAAATGATAAATATCAATTTATAGAACCCACCTTAATTAGTAATTCGGAAAGAAATAATTTTAAAGACTTTTTTAGCAATAATTTTGATAAAAAAAGGAAGTCTTAAAAATCATAAAAAAAGACAAGACTATATTATTAAAACGATATAATGTTCCGAGTTTAAAAACTCAAATTTATTCTTATTTAGATTTTCAAAATATTCAGCCATCAGAAAGAGATAGAGATTATTTGAACAGTTCATGGAATTTGAATAATGATTTTAGTAAACCTTTATTGGTGTTTTTCAGAAAATATTTGGATTAGAAAACTAAACGCTCTCCAATTTTCAAGGCACATTTTTCGCCATCAATAGCTGCGGATATAATTCCGCCTGCATAACCCGCCCCTTCGCCACAAGGATACAAACCCCTAATTTGAAGATGTTCCAGCGTTTCAGGATTTCGAGGAATGCGAACAGGTGATGAGGTTCTACTTTCGGGTGCGTGTAAAATGGCATCATTCGTCAAATAGCCTTTCATTGATTTTCCAAATTCGGTAAAACCATTTCGTAGAATTTTAGTCAAAAAATCAGGAAAAACTTGTCCCATCTCAACCGAAGTTATTCCAGGAACATAGGAGGTTTTAGGTATATTGTTTGAAATTTTATTTTGTGTAAAATCGACCATTTTTTGAGCAGGAACTTTTTGAGATTTACCTGCTAATTCCCACGATTTTTGTTCAATAGATTTTTGAAATTCCATTCCTGCCAAAGCTCCAAATTTTGCAAAAGGCTTAAAATCTTCTAATTTCAACTCAATAACAATACCAGAATTCGCTGTTGTTTGATCCCGTTTTGATGGCGACCAACCATTGGTAACCACCTCATTTTGAGCCGTAGCACAAGGAGCAATAACTCCACCAGGGCACATACAAAAAGAATACATGCCTCTTCCATCTACTTGTTTTACAATGCTATATGGAGCAGGAGGGAGGTATTTTCCTCTATAATCACAACTGTATTGAATGCTGTCAATTAGTGATTGTGGATGCTCGGCACGAACACCTAATGCGAAGGGTTTTGCCTCTATAAATATTTGTTTTCGGTCTAATAATTCGAATATATCTCGGGCGGAATGTCCTGTGGCAAGAATAATTTTATTAGATAAAATTTGGTCGCCATTTTGAGTTAGAACACCCTGAACCTCTTTGCTTTTCAATAAAATATCGGTTACACGGGTTTCAAAAAGAACTGTCCCGCCACATTCGATTATTTTCTCTCGAATGTCTTGAATTATTTGAGGTAATTTATTAGTGCCAATATGTGGATGTGCTTCAATTAAAATATCAGTAGTGGCACCAAAACCTACTAAAAGTTTTAAAATTCTATCAATATCACCTCTTTTTTTTGACCTTGTGTATAATTTTCCGTCCGAATAAGTTCCAGCTCCACCCTCACCAAAACAGTAGTTAGAATCTTCATTTACAATGTGTTCAATATTAATTGCCTTCAAATCTCGACGGCGACCCCTAACATCTTTTCCTCTTTCAATAACAATTGGTTTTAACCCTAATTCAATAAGTTGTAATGCAGCAAAAAGACCTGCTGGACCAGCACCAATTACAATTACCTCTTGTGAATGTGATACATTTTTATAATCAGGAAGCTCTATTTTTGTATCAATAAAATTATCGTCTTGAAAATAAATTAAAACTTTTAAATTGATTTTTATTGATTTTTGCCGTGCATCAATAGATCGTTTTAGAATGGAAATATGCTTAATTTCTTGGGCTGAAACTTTTATTTGTTGGGATAAATATTGTTTCAGTAAATTTTCGTTTGCCGCAATTTCTGGTGAAACTTGAAAAATAATTTCTTGTGCCATTTGTATATTTAAGAAGCTTTTTCTCGCAAAGAAGCCATTTTTATAGCAGCAATTGCAGCTTCTGTGCCTTTGTTTCCATGTTTTCCACCACTTCTATCAATTGATTGTTGTTCATTATTGTCAGTTAAAACACAAAAAATAACTGGAATTTCATATTTTACATTCAAATCTTTAATTCCTTGAGTAACTCCTTCACATACAAAGTCAAAATGTTGTGTTTCACCTTTAATTACGCTACCTATTACAATTATAGTATCACAATTTTGAGTTTCAATCATTTTTTTTGCACCATAGATGAGTTCAAAACTACCTGGAACATTCCATCTAATAATGTTTTCAGATATTGAACCACAGTCGATTAAGGCCGCTAATGCACCATTATAAAGTCCTTCGGTAATATGTTCGTTCCATTCTGAAACAACAATCCCAAACCGAAAATTTTTCGAGCTTGGGATTGTATTTTTATCGTAATTGGATAAATTTTTATTTGCTGTTGCCATTTTTTTTAATTACGAATTACGAATTAAAAATTACTTTTATTTATATGACTTATAAAAAATCGTAATTCGTAATTTTTAATTCGTAATTGATTATTGTGCCATTCCTATCAAAGCATCAATTCCTTGAGCCTCTTGAGCTGATTCGTATTTTTCTTTAATTTCTGTAAAATATTTCAAAGCATCTTCTTTTTGACCTAAAACCATTGCAGTTTGACCTGCTTTTAATAAAAACCGTGGAGTTGTCATATTATTAACATTAGTTTCAGATGCTTTTACATAAAATTCTAACGCTTCTTTTTGTTTACCTAATTCAGAATTTGCATCACCAATAGTGCCAATAGCCAATACTTTAGTGAACATATCGGTTCCATTGTATTTTTCTAAAAATTTGATAGATTCTACATATTTTCCAACTTTAAAAGATGCCATACCAGCACAATAGTTAGCAACATTTGCAGCATCGGTACCCGAAAATTGATCTGCTAAACTAATAAATCCTTTTTTACCCTCACCGCCATTTAATGACAATGTATATAAAGAGTCAGATTTTCTTTCATCAATTTCATCAGTTGCTTGTTTGTAATATTGTTGTGCCTGAAACATTGCATCGGCTGCATCGTCTTGTTTTGGTTCTGCTACAAATTTGTTATATAAAAGATAACCCACCGTTATTAAGGCTATTGCACCAAGCAAACTAAAAATATATTTCTGGTTTCTGACTACCCATTCTTCGGTTTTTGAAACACCTTCGTCAAGTTTAGAGAAAACACCAGCTGTGGTGCTGTCTTTTTCGTCAATAGTTACCTCTTCTACAAAATTTGTATCTAATTTATTTTCTTTCTCTTTAGGAGATTTATAACCTCTTTTGTTATATGTTGCCATTTCTTTATAAATTAATGAGGTGCAAAAATAAAATTTTTATTCTAATTTGAAAGTCATTTTTGTCGATATTTTTCAATAATTTGCAACCAAAATAAAAATAAATCATTTTTGTTTTTAAAACACTCATTTTCAAACCTATAAAATGTATTTAAAGAACATTTCGTTATTCAATTATAAAAATTTTTCCGAGTCTAATTTCGATTTTGATACAAAAATTAATTGTTTTGTAGGAAAAAACGGTAAAGGAAAAACGAATATCCTCGATGCTATTTATCATTTATCTTACGGAAAAAGTTACTTTAATCCTCTTGCGATGCAAAATATTAAGCACGGAGAAGATTTTTTTGTTATTGATGGAAATTTTGAAAAACAAAACCGTAATGAACAGATTGTTTGCAGTTTCAAAAAAGGAAACAAGAAAATTTTAAAACGAAATGGAAAGGAATATGATAAACTATCCGATTATATTGGATTTATTCCTTTGGTAATTATCTCGCCAACGGATAATGATTTGATTATTGAGGGTAGTGAAACCCGTCGAAAATTTATTGATAGTGTTATTTCTCAATTAGACTTTTATTATTTAACCCAACTTATTCAATATCAAAAAATTATAAATCAAAGAAATGCTTTATTAAAATATTTTGCAGCTAATCAGGTTTTTGAAATAGACACTTTACAGATTTATAATGAGCAACTCGATGGAATTGGACAACAAATTTTTGAAAAAAGAAAACAATTTTTAGATGATTTTGTTCCAATTTTTAACAAATATCATCAAGTAATTGCAAGTTCCGAAGAGACCGTTCAGATTAAATATGAAAGTAGGTTATTTACTGATAATTTAAAATTTCTTTTAGAGCAAAACATCAATAAAGACAGGGTTTTGCAATATACTTCAGTAGGAATTCATAAAGACGATTTGTTATTTGAAATTGACAATCATCCGATTAAAAAATTTGGTTCGCAAGGACAACAGAAATCATTTTTAATTGCTTTAAAATTAGCTCAATTTGAATTTGTAAAAAATCAAAGTAAAGAAAATCCTATTTTATTATTAGACGATATTTTTGACAAATTAGATGAATTTCGTGTAGAAAAAATAGTTTCGATGGTTAATAAAGATGTTTTTGGACAAATTTTTATATCAGATACTCACCCTGAAAGGACTGAAAATATTGTAAAAAGTACACATCAGAGTTATAAAATTTTTAAACTTTAAATACAAAAAAAACGACATTTTGACACTATAAAAAACATAAAAGCATCAAAAACCAGACATTTTGACGCTTTTTTTTATTTGGAATAGATTTTGAGCATTACTATTTGAACTTAAAAATTAACAAATATGAATCTGAAAAACCTAACCATTAAAAGTCAAGAGTCAATAGAAAAGGCTCAAGAGATAGCTCAAAATTTTGGGAATCAACAAATCGAAAACGAGCATGTCTTTTATGCCGTTTTAGAAATAGATCAAAATGTAACACCATTTATTTTAAAGAAATTAAATATTTCGATACCTACATTTAAACAAATTTTAGAAAAAATTTTAATAAGTTTTCCAAAAGTAACAGGAGGAGAATTAATGTTTTCTAGAGAGGTTTCGGCAATGTTGCAGGAAGCCAATGCTGTTGCAAAAAAAATGAATGACGATTTTGTTTCTATCGAACATTTATTAATTGCAATTTTTAAATCAAAAAGCAAAGTTGCACAAGTTTTAAAAGATCAAGGAGTTACAGAAAAAGCCTTATTAGCTGCTATTGAAGAAATTAGAAAAGGAGAACGAGTAACCTCTGCATCTGCCGAAGACACATATAATGCCTTGAATAAATTTGCAAAAAACCTTAATGAATTAGCTAAAAATGGAAAACTCGACCCTGTTATTGGTAGAGATGAAGAGATTCGTAGAGTTTTACAAATTTTGACCCGAAGAACGAAAAACAATCCTATGCTTGTAGGCGAACCAGGTGTTGGTAAAACTGCCATTGCTGAAGGTTTAGCTCACCGAATTGTTGATAGAGATGTGCCTGAAAATCTGAAAGATAAAGTTATTTTTTCTTTAGATATGGGTTCATTAATTGCAGGTGCAAAATATAAAGGAGAATTTGAAGAAAGACTTAAATCAGTTGTAAAAGAAGTTATAGCATCAAATGGGGAAGTTGTTTTGTTTATAGACGAAATACACACACTTGTTGGTGCTGGCGGTGGCGAAGGAGCAATGGACGCTGCTAATATTTTGAAACCCGCCTTAGCACGAGGTGAACTTCGAGCTATTGGAGCAACAACATTAGATGAATATCAAAAATATTTTGAAAAAGATAAAGCATTAGAACGCCGTTTTCAGAAAATTTATATTGATGAACCCGACACAGAAAGTGCCATATCTATATTAAGAGGAATTAAAGAAAAATATGAAACACATCATAAAGTTAGAATCAAAGACGATGCGATAATTGCTGCGGTAGAATTATCACAACGCTATATTACCAATAGATTTTTGCCAGATAAAGCAATAGATTTGATAGATGAAGCGGCCTCAAAATTGAGAATGGAGATAAATTCAAAACCAGAAGAATTAGATGTTTTAGATAGAAAAATAATGCAGTTAGAGATTGAAATTGAAGCTATAAAAAGAGAAAAAGACGATGCTAAAATTAAAATACTGGGACTTGATTTGGCAAATTTGAAAGAAGAAAGAAATGAAATTTACACCCGTTGGAAATCAGAAAAAGAGATTATTGATGGGATTCAAACAGTAAAACATGAGATTGAAGATTTTAAATTTGATGCCGATAGAGCTGAAAAAGAGGGCGATTATGGAAAAGTAGCAGAAATTCGTTACGGAAAAATTAAAGAAGCACAAGAGAAACTAAATCTTTTGGAAGAAAAAACCAATCAAAATCAAGAAGGATTATTAATAAGAGAAGAAGTAACAGCAGAAGATATTGCCGAAATTATTGCAAAATGGACTGGTATTCCTGTTGCAAAAATGTTACAAAGTGAGAGAGAAAAATTATTAAAATTAGAAGACGAATTACACAAAAGAGTTGTAGGTCAAGAAGAAGCTATTGAGGCTGTTAGTGATGCCGTTAGACGCAGCAGGGCAGGACTTCAAGATGCAAAAAAACCAATCGGTTCGTTCCTTTTTTTAGGCACAACAGGGGTCGGAAAAACCGAATTAGCCAAAGCGTTGGCAGTATATCTATTTGACGATGAAAACGCCATGACCAGAATTGATATGAGTGAATATCAAGAAAAGCATAGTGTGAGCCGATTAATTGGTGCACCTCCAGGATATGTAGGATATGACGAAGGAGGGCAACTTACTGAAGCAGTTCGCAGAAAACCATATTCGGTAGTATTATTAGACGAAATTGAAAAGGCACATCCCGATTCGTTTAATATTTTGCTCCAAGTTTTGGACGAAGGCCGATTGACAGATAATAAAGGAAGGGTTGCCGATTTTAAAAACACAATAATAATAATGACTTCAAATATTGGAAGCCATATTATTCAAGAAAAATTTAAAAATTCAAAAACAATTGAAATTGCTACAGAAAAAGCGAAGGAAGAAGTACTAGCATTATTACAAGAAACAGTTCGTCCAGAATTTATCAACAGAATTGATGAAGTACTAATGTTTTCTCCTTTAACAATAGAAAATATTACAAGAATTGTTGATTTACAATTAAAAAATGTTGCAAAAATGCTTGAAAAACAGCATATTAAAATTATATCAACCCCTGAAGCTATAAAATATCTAGCTACAAAAGGTTACGACCCACAATATGGTGCTAGACCAGTAAAAAGGATTATACAAAGAGAAATACTCAATGAATTGTCTAAACAAATTTTAGCAGGGAAAATAATTACCGATAATATTATTTTGATTGATTGTTTTGAAGATAGCTTGGTGTTTCAAAATCAAATCTAAAAAAGCACTTAGTTTGATAATGGACGAATTTTTATAAATTAAAATTCGTCCATTTTGCGTTAAATGTTTTACTTTTGTGAACAATATAGACTATTATTAAAATTAACAATAAAAATTAAATATTATAAATAGATGAAAAAAATAATTACTATTATTATAAGTTGCACACTATTTGCAAGTAGCAAAGGACAAATAAAGAACGAAATTGTAACCCTTGATGAAAAATCTTATGCAGAGAAATTAAAACAAACAAAAAAACCACAACTAATTGATGTAAGAACTCCAGAAGAATTTGCTTCAGGAAAAATTGATAATGCTACGAATATCAATATTTTAAGCAATGATTTTACCTCAAAGTCTAAATTATTAGACCGCACAAAACCTGTATTTGTATATTGTAGATCAGGAGCAAGAAGTTTAAGAGCAGCTGAAAATCTTGCAAAAATGGGTTTCAAAAAAATATACAATTTAGGGGGAGGCATTATAAAATGGAATGCCAAAAAACCAGAAGAAACATACAAAAAGATTATAGGAATTTGCCCACAAGAATATCAAGAAATGATTAAGGAAAATCCGAAAACAATGATTAGTTTTTATGCAAAATGGAGTGAACCTTGTAATATTATGCAACCTTACATCATAAAAATGCAAACAGAAATGCAAGACAAAGTAAAAATTGTTAGGTTTGATGCGGATGAAAATAAAACCATTTTAGAAGAGCTAAATATCAAAGAGTTACCTGTAACTTTAATCTATGAAAACGGTAAAGAAACCTTTAAACAAATTGGATTTATGAGCGAAGAAGAATTAAAAAAACAACTATAATGTTATCAAAAAATGCCATCAATTTTATTGAAGATTTAAAACAAAACAACAATATCGAATGGATGCACACCAATAAAAAAAGATATGAAAGTTTTAAAAAAGATTACCATTCTTGGATAAATGACTTGTTGTTGCAAATGAAACCACTTGATAAATCTTTAGAATTGTTAGAAGTAAAAAATTGTACTTTTCGAATCAATCGAGATATTCGATTTTCTAAAGACAAACAACCTTATAAAACAAATATTGGAATCTGGATGAGTATGGATAAAAACAGCAAAAACGCACCAGGTTATTATATTCATTATGAGAAAGATAATAGTTTTATTGCAGGTGGTGTTTGGTGTCCAGAACCTGCTGAATTAAAAAAAATCCGTACTGAAATTGCATTTTTTCACGATGATTTGTATTCAATATTAAACGATAAAAACTTTAAAGAAGAATTCAAACAATTAACTATAGATGAAAAAAATACACTGAAAAATGTTCCAAAAGGTTTTGAAATTGACCATCCAGCTATTGATTTTCTGAAAATGAAAACCTTTACCGCATCACAAAAAATTGAAGATAAAATTTTTACAGATACAAATTGCAGTAAAATAATTGCACAAAAAATAATTGCCTTAAAACCGTTGAACGAATTTTTGAATCGAGCTTTATTTACAGAAGAATAAGACCGTTAGAAACTATTGATAGTAAAAAAATAGATGAAAATAGAACATAATTTCCCACTAAAATCCTACAATACATTTGGAATAGAAGCCAATGCAGAAGAATTTATTGAGATCAATTCTGTCGAGGAACTAAAAACAACTTTGATTGAAAATAAGAAAAAAAATAAATTTATTTTAGGTGGCGGTAGTAATATGCTATTAACTCAAAATATTGATGCATTGGTAATTCATATCAATATAAAAGGAAAAAAAATTATAAAAGAAGACACAAATTTTGTTTGGGTTCAGGCTATGGCAGGCGAAAACTGGCATGAATTTGTGCTTTGGACTATCAATCAGAATTTTGGAGGTTTAGAAAATATGTCGCTAATTCCAGGAAATGTAGGCACAACTCCTGTACAAAATATAGGAGCTTATGGTACAGAAATCAAAAATTTTTTGACTCAATGCGAAACTCTAAATATCGACAATCAAACGATTAAAATTTTTGAGAATTCTGCTTGTAAATTTGGATATAGAGAAAGTATTTTTAAAAATGAAGTAAAAAATCAATACATCATTACTTCGGCAACTTTTAAATTGACGAAGAAAAACCATAAAATAAATATTGCTTATGGAGATATTACAACAGAATTAACCAAAAAAAGCATAGAAAATCCAACAATAAAACAAGTTAGCGATGCTATAATTGCTATTAGAAAATCAAAACTACCAGACCCAAAAGAATTAGGAAATAGTGGTAGTTTTTTCAAAAACCCTATCATTTCAATTGATTTATTTGATAAAGTTAAGGACAAATTTCCAGAAATAAAATCCTATAAAATATCCGAAACCGAGGTAAAAGTTCCAGCAGCTTGGCTAATTGAAAAAGCAGGTTTTAAAGGAAAACGATTTGGAGATGCAGGTGTACATAAAAATCAGGCATTAGTTTTAGTAAATTATGGAAGGGCAACAGGACAAGAAATTCTACAACTTTCAAAAGACATTCAAAATGCTGTTTACCAAATGTTTGGAATAAAAATTGAACCAGAGGTAAATGTGATTTAGTTTAAAAGAAAAAAGTATTTTTAAATCGTAATTCTTAATTTATTTAATGTACATTCCAGAAATATATAAAAACGAAAACCAAGAGCAAATAAATTCATTTATAAACGAAAATGGATTTGCAATTTTGGTCAATCAAGTCGATGGAAAACCTTGGGCAACGCATATCCCATTGGTTTTGGATAAAAATGAAAGTGGCAAACCAATTTTGGCAGGACATATTTCAAAAGAAAATTCACAGGCCGAAAGTTTAACAAACGACAGTTTGGTTTTAGCTGTTTTTTCAGGGCCACATTCCTACATTTCATCATCGTGGTACGATCACGAAAATGTGCCAACTTGGAACTATGTGGCGGTTCATATATATGGAAAAATAAAAATTTTGAATTTAGAGCAAACTATAAATTCCTTAAAAAAACTGGTCGATAAATACGAATTTTATTCAAAAAATCCAGTTCGTGTCGAGGAATTATCTGCCAAAACGATGTTGCAAGCAAGAGGAATTGTTGGTTTTGAAATTGAAATTACCGAAATTCAAGCTGTCAATAAAATGTCGCAAAATCGAGATAACAAAAACTACAACAATATCATTTTAGAATTAGAAAAAACAGAAAAGCATAATGAAATACGAATTTCGCAAGAGATGAAAAGAAATTTGGAATAATTATTTGTTTTTAAATTCGTAATTTTTAATTGAAAAATGTACATTTGCATTTTAAGAATCACTATGCTACTAATCATTTTCTGTATATTTATCTTTATTATAACGATTCAATTTTTGTATTTTGTTGTTGTTTTTAGAAAGTTTTCGTTTTCAAAACCAACAATTAATATTTCAAAAGAAGTTTCAGTTTCTGTAATTGTATGTGCAAAAAATGAAGCCGAAAATGTAAGAAATTTTATTCCAATTCTTGCAGAACAAAATTATAAAAATTACGAAATTGTTCTAATTGATGATGCCTCATCAGACAAAACACTTGATGTTTTTGAAGCATTTGAGAAACAATATTCGAATATCAAACTCGTTAAGGTTGAAAATAACGAAACTTTTTGGGGAAATAAAAAATTTGCCCTGACATTAGGAATAAAAGCAGCAACCAAAGATTACCTTCTTTTTATTGACGCTGATTGTTATCCTGAATCCAAAAACTGGATTTCTATAATGACCGCAAATTTCAACAATCAAAAAACAATAGTTTTAGGTTATGGTGCTTACGAAAAAATTAGGGGTTCTTTCTTAAACAAAATTATCCGTTTTGAAACACTATTATCTGCAATTCAATATTTTTCTTGGGCAAATTCTGGAAAACCATATATGGGAGTGGGTAGAAATTTAGCCTATAAAAAATCAGAATTTTTTAGAGTAAATGGTTTTATTAATCACATGAAAATCCTTTCAGGCGACGATGATTTGTTTGTAAATCAAGCTTCAAATAATTCAAACACAGTTACTTGTTATTCAAAAGATAGTTTTACATTATCAAAACCTAAAACTAATTTTAAGGATTGGTTTACTCAAAAAAGAAGGCATATATCAACCGTAAAACACTATAAATTTTTCGATAAATTACAATTAATTGTATTTTATATCTCACAAATATCATTTTTTATATTTGCTATTTTGCTTTTATATTTTAATTTCGAATCGACATTTGTAATTAGTTTAATAATTTTCAGATATTTATTTTCATGGATAATTTTTGCAAAGGGAGCTAAAAAATTAAACGAGAATGATGTAGTAATTTGGTATCCCATTCTCGAAATTATTTTAGTTATTACACAATTAAGATTGTTTTTTGCTAATGTTTTTTCAAAACCAACACCTTGAAAATAAATATTTATATAACAAATGCCCAAAAAGGAGATCAAGTAAGTTTCACTTTTTTGTTAAATCATTTTTGGAATGAAGTTTATGGATTTATGCTTAAACGAACTGAAAATGAAACCGATGCTGAAGATATAACCGTTGAAACATTTTCGAAAGCATTTGATAAAATATCGACTTACAACTCTGAATATCAATTCAATACTTGGTTAATTGCTATTGCAAAAAATGTACATATTGATATGCTCCGAAAAAAAAAATCAACACATTTTATAGAAATAATAGACAACGAAGATTACCAAGCCTATAATGTTGCAGACACCACGCCATCTGCAGAAGATGATTTAATTACAGAACAGAACTTATCACAATTATTACAATTCATTAAACAGTTGAAACCTCATTATCAAGAGGTTATACAGCTTCGATATTTTCAAGAAATGAGTTATCAGGAAATTGCCAATCAATTAAATGAACCTCTTAATAATGTGAAAATCAAATTATTGAGAGCAAAAAAATTATTAGCCGAAATTATTGTTGCCAAATAAAAATCTAAACTTCTCCAGCAATTTTATAACTAACTTCGTTGTTTTTAGTTCTTAAAACAATCTCTCCCAAAAATCCTGCTAAAAACAACTGTGTCCCTAAAACCATGGTTGTCAATGAGATATAAAACCAAGGGTTGTTGGTTACTAAATCATACGGTAGTTTTTGGTAGAGTTTGTATAATTTTGAAATTCCGATAAATCCAGCGGAGAAAAAACCAATAAAAAACATTGCTGTTCCCAGTGCTCCAAACAAGTGCATCGGTCTTTTGCCAAATTTAGAAAGGAACCAAATAGTTATTAAATCTAAAAAACCGTTGATAAAACGGTCTATACCAAATTTTGTTTCACCATATTTTCGTGCCTGATGCTTTACAATTTTTTCACCAATTTTGCCAAAACCAGCATTTTTTGCTAAAACTGGAATGTAACGATGCATTTCGCCCGAAACTTCTATGTTTTTAACGGTCAGATTTTTATAAGCTTTTAGCCCACAATTAAAATCATTTAATTGGACACCCGAAGTTTTTCGAGCCGCCCAATTAAATAATTTTGAAGGTATATTTTTTGCAAAAACAGAATCATATCTTTTCTTTTTCCAACCCGAAACCAAGTCATATTTTTGATTGACGATCATATCATACAATTCTGGAATCTCTTCAGGATTATCCTGCAAATCAGCATCCATAGTAATTACTACATCACCAATAGCTTTAGCAAAACCTGCGTGCAAGGCTTGCGATTTTCCGTAATTTCTTAAAAATTTGATCCCTTTGGACGAATTATTCTCTTTGGATAATTGTTCAATAATTGCCCACGATTTATCAGTACTACCATCATCAATAAAGATAATTTCGTACGAATAATTATGAGTTTTCATTACACCAACTATCAGATTATGAAGTTCTTGTAATGATTCTGCTTCGTTAAGCAAAGGGATTATTATGGATAGATTCATTTATTCGTTATAGGCTGGTTTTGATTTAAAAAATGCTGCAAGAATTAAACCAAAAATAGAACTAAAAAGTAATGCGAAAAAGTACCCTTTTAATTGTTCTAAAACAGAATATGGGTCATTTTCAGACATTTTTTTTATAACTTCTTTTACAGCTTCAGGATTTTCTCCTCCTATTTTTTGCATCACAGAAACGGTTTTCTTAATAAGAATTTCTTTCAAGTTTTCTTTTAGAGAAGGATCAATATAATTAAATAGTATAATATTAAAAATAACTCCAAATGCAATTCCAATTACTGCATAAATAAAATATGTTGTAAACGCATCTTTGAATGTAAAAATACCATTTAAGGCTTTTTTCGTTTTTGACATTAAAACAGATGCCAAAGTAATTGATATTGCTAAAGAAAGCAATCCTAACCACCAAGAAGCAAATAAATTAACATCAATAATATATATCAATGTAGTAATTAATATTGAAATAATACCTGAAATAACACCAAAAGTAATCCCGTTTTTCTTAATAATTTCATTCATAATTTTTAAATTTTAAATTAAGTTACAAATATAAATAATTTATATACAAATTTTATTAAATAAATTAAAAATAAAGATTTGATATTGAAAAAATAATTGTAAATTTGCAGTCTTAAAAATAAAAAAAATAATTAAAAAATTATAAACCGTTGATACCTTTATTATTAAAGCATCAAAACGAGGTATAATTATCATTAGAAAAAACAAATTTACTATGAAAAAAGGAGTTCACCCAGAAAATTACAGATTAGTAGCATTTAAAGACATGTCAAACGAAGATGTTTTTATAACAAAATCTACCGCAGACACAAGAGAAACAATTACACACGAAGGTGTTGAATATCCAGTAGTTAAGATGGAGATTTCTAGAACTTCACATCCTTTTTACACAGGTAAATCTAAACTTATTGATACTGCAGGAAGAATTGATAAATTTAAAACAAAATACGCAAAACACACAAAATAATTGCAAGTTTATACATAAAATAAAAACCTTTCAAGAAATTGAAAGGTTTTTTTATAGAAATTTGTTAGTTTTGTTTTTTCTAAAACACTTTTAAATTTTCTTTAAAATGAATTATATACTTTTTGACGGCACTGTTCGCAACGCATTATTACCGTTTACATTTACTCGCCCAGTTGCAGACATTCGTATTGGCATCCTGACGATTAGAGAAAAGTGGGAAAAATATTTAGGTTCAACCACTACAACTATTACAGAAGAATATTTGCAAGAAAAATATCCGATGGTAGAGATGGAAGAAAATATAATGATAAATTCTTCATACTTACCTAATAATGAATTAGTTGAATTAATTTCTGATTTAAAACCTAATCAAGCAATTTTTAAATCCGACGATGTAATTGCATTTTATACTCAAGAAAATCAGGAGGAAGTAAATTTTGATGATTATGAAATTATCACTTTTAATTCAGATTGCTTAACAGTGCAAAATACATGGGATATTTTTGCAAAAAATGATTCAGCTATTCGTGCTGATTTTCAATTAATTACGGAAGACAGGATTTCTCAAAAAGTACCAAAAAGTGTAAATGTTTTAGGTTCTGAAAATATTTTTATTGAAGAAGGAGCAAAATTAGATTTTGTTACATTAAATGCCTTGACGGGACCTATATATATAGGTAAAAATTCGGAAATTATGGAAGGTTCGGTAATTCGAGGTCCATTTGCTTTATGTGAAGAAGCTCAAGTTAAATTGGCAACAAAAGTTTATGGAGCAACCACCGTAGGACCACATTGTAGAATAGGAGGAGAGGTCAATAATTCGGTGCTTTTTGGATATTCAAATAAAGGACACGATGGGTTTTTAGGCAATTCAGTGTTAGGCGAATGGTGTAATATTGGTGCCGATAGTAACAATTCAAACCTTAAAAATAATTATGAAGAAGTAAAATTATGGAGCTATGAAACCGAAAATTTCGCTAAAACAGGATTACAATTTTGTGGATTAATGATGGGAGATCATAGCAAATGTGCCATCAATACCATGTTTAATACTGGTACGGTTGTTGGGGTTTCTACAAATATTTTTGGAAGTGGTTTTCCTCGAAATTTTGTACCTAGTTTTTCTTGGGGAGGAGCTTCTGGTTTTACAACATATATCACAAAAAAGGCTTTCGAAACAGCTCGAATTGTAATGAGTCGTCGCCATCTTGAGTTTGATGAAATTGAAGAACGAATTTTAGAGCACATATTTGAAGAAACTAAAAAATACAGAAAAGAATGATTTTAAAACAAAAATTTGGTATCGACAAATTACTTTTTGGAATGAAACAAAAAGATGTTGAAACTATTTATGGCAAAGCCAATAAACAGTATAATGACGACGATGGAAATCTTATTTTAGTATATTATCAATATAAAATGCGTTTAACTTTTTATGAAGACGAAAATTTGAGATTAGGATATATTATTTCATCAAATCCTGAATTGACAATAGATAACAAAAAAATTATTGGCAAAAATATAATAGAGATTAAGAAAGAATTACCCAATTTCAAATCATGGGATATTGAAAATTTTGATATTACTGAAAATCATTTTAATGAGGATAATTGGTTGATTTTTGTAACAGAATTTGACGAAATTATAAAAATTGAAATGGGAGCCATTATTAATAATAACGATGAATTTGAATGGAAATTCAAGTAGAAAACAAAAATGAAAATAGTAATATCGCCCGCTAAATCGTTAAATTTTGATAAAAAAAATCCAATAAAAGAATTTTCTGAAGGTATTTTTTTAAAAGAAAGCAAAAAAATAAATGCTGTTTTAAAAAAGAAAAAACCAGAACAGTTAATGGATTTGATGGAAATTTCTCAAAATTTAGCCGATTTAAACTATCAACGAAACCAAGATTGGGAGTTGCCTTTTACATTAGAAAATTCAAAACCCGCAGTCTTTGTGTTTGACGGAGAAGTGTATAATGGGTTGGATATTAACTCTTTAGAAGTGGATAAAATTTTTATTTTACAAAACAAATTACGAATTTTATCAGGACTTTACGGTTTGTTAAAACCATTGGATTTAATGCAAGCCTATCGACTAGAAATGGGAACGAAGCTACCGATTGGAACGAGCAAGAATTTATACGAATTTTGGAAAACAAAAATTACAAATCAGTTAAATAAAGAGTTGAGTAAGGATGAAATTTTTATCAATTTAGCAAGTAATGAATATTTTTCTGCGGTTGATGTAAAAAAATTAAAAGTAGCTGTTATTACTCCAGAATTTAAAGATTATAAAGATGGAAAGTTAAAAACTATTAGTTTTTTTGCTAAAAAAGCTCGTGGATTAATGGTTCGCTTTATAATTGATACAAATGCTGAAACCATCGATGATTTAAAACAATTTAATTACGAGGGATATGAGTTTGACAGCAATTTATCTAAAGGAAACAGCCTGATTTTTACGAGATAAAAGTATAAGATATTTTAACCCAAATTACGCATTAGAAATCTATTCCAAACTCAAACTACTTCAAAA
>DYPB01000083.1 GCA_020720185.1 Flavobacterium psychrophilum
ATTGTGGGTCGGCAATTGTTTTAAAAAATGTGCGGTGGGCAAAAAATAAAAAAAATCGGGTCGGCTTGTGTGTCGGCTCTCTGGTCTTGTTGATATTTCGTTTTTCTGTCCTTTCACAATGGTTTACTTTATATTTTCTGTCTGTCGTTCCTGTTTCCTACACTTGGCGGTAACGTACAGCTATACACGGCGTTGCATTTTTTTGTGGGATTTGAAAGTAAAATGGCCGTGTTACCGAAAATGTTACTTTCTTGCACAAATGTACGATTACAGACATCTGCCCACAAAAAAATGCAATGACCGTTGTATAGCATGTTATACGCTTTTATTAATCAGTTTATCAAGACATTATATCATTATCCAATTAAAAATTAAACCGATTATTTAGATTATACAACTTATTAATAATAGTGGGGGTGGCGAAGCCACGCCCACTATTATTTTTTTAGCCCTTTTCTTCCACCAAAGCAATTTCGTCTTTGGTTAAGCTATATAAATTATAAACCAAAATATCAATTTCATTATCAATACTGGAAATTTTCAAATTAAGCTCATTTAATTGTGTTTTAAACTCTTTGAACAATTCTTTCCATTCAATTTGTTTCTTTAACTCAATTTGTATTTTCTGTTTTTTTAGTTCACATATTAATTCGTTAAAATCATAAGAAAAAAAGTCCCAGATTTTTTCTGTAATTTTTTTAAGTTTGAAATTTGACTGTAAGAGTTCAATGAAATCGTTTTGTTTTTTTAGTAGTTGCTTGTTTAAATCAAGCATTATTTCAGTCTTCTCAATGAATTCAGTTTGATTTTCTGTAAATGCAATTGGCAAATTTCTTACATCGTTTATAAGTATTTTGGGAAACAATCCTTTTTGTGCTTTTGGAGATGTTTGATTATGATACCAACCAATTAAGGTAGAATTAATTATAGCTAATAAAAATTTTAAATTTACAGTTCCTTCGTTTCTTTTGATAATATTAATGATTGATGGATTATTATATAATTCTTTTTCAATATAAGTGCAAAATAATTTACAATTTGTAATTTCACGTACTAAAACTCGTGGTTGATTGAAAAACTTATTGGGAACAAAAGATGCAACGTGTTTTCCGTATTTAATAAATGAATTTGTTTCAGAATTTCTATATCTCTCTATATCTTTGCCTAAAATCTCTTGCTTATATTCATCTGATAATTTGGTTTCTGAATGCCAAAGTCTTTCATCAACTATTTTGTTACCTTGTTCTTCTCCAAATTGTTTGACTAAATCTGAACGTCGATAAGGAATATATCCCTGTGAAACTTCAAAAAATGTTGTAAGCGTTTTATTTGATTTGATTTTTCGTACAATTAATTCGGTATTCGTATCTGTTTTAGAAATATTTAACCAATTTTCTATATTTGAATTAAGTTGCAGTTTGTCAATTTGTTTAAATAATTCAAATTCCTTTGTTAATGAATTTATTGTCATAATATCGGTTAAACCTGTATTCAAATCTTGCTTTGTTAGCGAAATTATACAAGTTCTAACTGATGCGTCCACAAAAGTTTTATCATTTGATAAATCTGAAATATGACTGACAAAATAGTTTTCCAGAATATCTTTTCTATATTTTACTCCATATAATATTGACAAAAAGGTATTTGGAATAATATATGTAAGAATACCGGTTTTATTAAGCAAATTCTTTATTGCAAGCGAAACAAAGTAAATATATATTTCAAAATCGGGAACTAAACTGTCAAATTTTGTAAGATAGTTTTTTTCATTGTCGTTAAATTTTACACCATACGGTGGATTTCCGATTATTATATCAAAACCACCGTTTTGCATAATTTGAGAAAATTCATTTGACCAATCAAATGCTTTTTTTTCAGCAATTTCGGAATTACTTATTATTGAATTTCCACATTTAAGATTATCATTTAAGTCTGAAAGTTTTCTATCTTTTTTTGCTGTGCGTAACCATAACGAAAGCTTTGCAATTTCAACACTTTCTTCGTTTATGTCCACTCCAAAAATATTGTTCTCCAAAATACTTTTATCAGTATCGAAAATTCTCATTTTATCACCCGTCAAATCAGAAATAAGGTCATCAATTTCCTTATGTTCATTTATTAGATAATCTAATGCAGAATTCAAAAATGCACCACTGCCGCAGGCAGGGTCGAGAATTTTTAAAGACAATAACCAATTTTTATAATCTTGAAGTTTTTGAAATAATTCTTTACCTTGTTTGGTAAGTTTTCCTTTCTTATCAAACTTTTCGATGCCTTCAAAATTGTCAATTTGCAGTTCTTTTTGTTTTTGTAAACAAAGTTTACCGATTGTACTTTCTACAATATAATTGGTAACATATTTTGGTGTGTAAAAAATTCCGTCTTTCTTACGCTTAGTTCTTGATTTGTCAATAGTTTCGCCCTGTAACTCAGCCGATATTTCTTCAATTTCATTTAATGAATGCTCAAAAATATGTCCTAAAATATTAACGTCTAATTCTGTACTAAAATCGTATGCTGAAATTTTCATACAATCTTCAATTAGTACATTATCATCTATCTTCAAATTTGGATTGTCAATAATTTCATCAGTGTGGAACAATCCACCATTAAATGCAGGGTAAACAGTTTTTTGAAATGTGTAACCAACATCAAGGTAATTAAATGTTTTTTGAAATCTGCTATATAAAGTAAAGTATTCGTCGTTATCTAAAAGATTTTTCCATTTTTGGATTACATTAGCAATCATATTTGTTGCAACCAAACCACAATCTTCTGCAAACCAAATAAAAATAAATCTGTCTAAAAGTTTTTGAGTTTTCTTAAATAAGGTTAATTTGTCATATTGAGAATTATTTTTTATTAGATTATTAAAAATTTTATCTCTGAATTGTTTATAATCTTTGTAAAATTTCTCGCTAATATTTTCTTCGTGAAATTTAGTTTCGTCTTTCATTTTCAACGGAATATCATTGAAAATGCTTTCTTGCGAAAGAATGAGATATAAATAACGAAATTCTTGAATAGTTAATTCAAATAAATCAAACTCTTCATATTCAATTGCGTTATCAATATAGAAACGTAAATGATGGAAATTTGAAGTAATTACATATCTGCAATCAGGCTGATTATTTTTGTAATTAAATGCCTGATTTTTTATTGTGTCAAGGTTGAATGTTTTTGCAGATTTTAGCTCAACTACACCAATTGCAGAATTATTTTTGATAATTGCGCCGTCAACTTTTTTACTATCGGTTTGGTTTTTATATTCAGTTGTAAGATTGTAGTTTAAATCTGGTCGGATAGTATAACCTAATGACTGAACAAAAACTTCACGCAAAAAACCTTCTTGATAATTTTCTTCTTTCAGGTGTAGTATATCAAACAAACGTAGTTTGTTACCGTAAAAAGTTTGAAATTGTTCAAATGCTTTACTGACCTTATCATTATCAAGGTTTTTTAAGTATTTGTTTATTATGGATTTTTGAAATATTGACATTTATTGTTTCGATTTTACTTTCGTGAATATTTGCTTACCATATACAACCAAATCAATATGACAGATAGCTTTTTTAATAAAACCTTTTGAAATACTGTTCTTTTCATAATATAGGTCATAAATGTTTTCCAATAAATTGCAAATATATGAAATATTTATTTCGCTTTCTTTTAAATGGGTTACCGCTTGTAAAATATGACGAATTTTCAAATCTTCAATATTTTCCAAATTTATTACTTCATTTTTTAGTATTTGACTATAATATCCTTTTATGCTCTTAGCTGCGTCTGTTGCTGTATCTAAATGTCCATTTCTTAATTTGTGATTATCTTTTTTTTCTCCCTCAATACGTTTAATAATTTCGTTACGTCTTAACCCTTTGCTGTCTTCTATAAATTTCAAAAATTCAGATATGTTCATCTCTGCATTGAAAATGTAAAAGTAAAACGGCAAATAAACACTACTTTCAGAAATTATTTGTTTTAAATATTGCTTAGCACAGTCTTTATCAATTTCTTGCTTAAAAAAAGTTTGATAAATATCATGATGGTTTATTACTGAAATTTTTGTTTCTACAACTTTAATTACTTTATTATTATCTAAATCAATACTTTCCACTTTGCCAATAAGAGTTAATGTTGGTGCTCCTTCTTTTTCAACAAAATGTCCTTCATTTATGAATTTTAGTTGCGGAATTAAATTTTTGTCAATAAATAATTTTCGCTCATTTCCAATAATTTCACCGTTAAGAACATTTAATACACCAATATTTTCAACTCCAACAGTAGCAATATTTTGTAATAGTTTTATCCAATTGTTATTTAGGGTTTCAATTTTATTTTCAATAATCAGTTTAAGCTCAGCATATTTAATTTTTGTTGATTGACCAGAATAGCGATAAAAAATATCTCCTTCATTAAATATGTCACTATCTTTAATTGCGATAACAGGTTTATTTTTACTTTCATAAATGTATAGAAATCCTAAATCTATTCCATTAATGTTTTGACTAAATAAATCAAAAACAATTTCTGGCATAAAAAAATTACTTAATTCTTCTGTAAAATCCTTAGTATCGGCTTTAACAAATCTATCATCTTTCAATCCAATTATTTCATTACTATTATTTACTCCATAAACAATCAAACCACCTTGTGCATTTGCAAAACTTGAAATCCATTTAAGTATTTTTTTATCCTTATATTTAGGACTTTGAAAACTTTCCTTAAATTCAATTTCCTTATTTTCTTTTTTAGTTATTTTATTACCCTTGACACTAAAAAAGTCTTCTATATTTATCTGTTTCTGGTTCATAAAGAAATTTTAAAATTCAATCAAATCTCAAATCTTTGAACAATTATCTGGTTTGCATAGCGTATAACATTTATATAACCACACCTCATGGTGTGGTTATTTCTTTTTTATTCGTACTTGTCAAGTTTCACAAGGTTGTTAATGAAAACTTGTTTTTTATTTAGGTTTTATTTTATACCATTTTTCTATTACATCAAAAGGTGTTTTTACGTTTAAACTGCAAAGATAAATAATTTAGGTAAAAGATTGTGTATTCATTAAAAGATAAATTTGACAATCTAAAAGAATTTATTAACCTATTAGTATATAGCTCATTAATAAACGATGATATGAATGATGGAAATTTGAATACATTCATTGATAAGATTAAATCTAAAACTGATTCAATAAATGAATATTCAGATTTATATGTCTACATCTGGAATAATTTTGCTAAAATAATTCTTCCTCTATTTAAGACAGATGATGCAAAAAGAAAAGTAAGAAGGATATTCAGAAAATTAAATAATTGAAAAGATTGTAAAACAATAATTTACCTGGGCAGAAAAATACCGCTGTTGCTGGTTAATCTTGTCAATCTATTTTTTGCTAACTTATGTCGTTGAAGATTCAGAGGTTTCTCAAAATTTTAGTTAGCAGAATCTTCCCATTATAAAATATTACATTTCATTCTCCCCACCGTCAAAGAATATTTCCTGTGAATTATTCGTGTATTGAGCAGAATTTTTTACTTTTATCTAAAATACAAACCAAAAATCTGATGAAACAGCTATTGCATTGCTTTTGTAACACAAAATGATGATTATCAGCAAAAGAATTAAGCGCGCTGTTTCTATTGGCCTAAAAAACAGGAAAAAATGAAAAATATTCTCATCGAGCAGTTTAAGAAAATATTCCCTACAGCGGGCAAGCCGGAAGTATACTTTGCTCCCGGCCGGGTAAACATTATAGGAGAGCACATCGATTATAACGGCGGATTTGTTTTCCCAACCACCATAAATCTGGGCACATACGCAGCCATGAGTCCGCGCCACGACAATATCATCCGATTTCGCTCCATGAATTATCCGCTGGCTTTCGATATTGAACTGGACCATACGGAATATCAAGCGGCACACGAATGGGCCAATTATCCCAAAGGTGTACTGCATTTTCTGAAAGATACAGGAAAGCCAATGACGCATGGCTTTGATGTGCTTTTCTACGGCAATTTGCCTGTTGGCGCGGGCTTGTCATCTTCGGCATCTATAGAAATGGTTACTGCTGTAATGCTCAAAGATTTATATCAGCTCAATTTACCCATGATTGAATTGGTAAAAATTGGACAAAGAACAGAAAACGAGTATCTCAATCTCAGTTCTGGAATTATGGATCAGTTTGCCATCGGATTTGGAAAAAAGAACCAAGCCATATGCCTAAACACCAATACATTAGAATACAAATATATTCCACTTAAACTTCAAGGGCATCAGCTAGTAATAGCCAATACCAACAAAAAAAGAAGCCTTGTAGACTCCAAATACAATGAGAGATACAACGAATGCATGCAAGCCCTTGAGATTCTAAATAAAAATATCAAAGCCAATGCATTATGCGAAATTACCGCAGACGAATTCGAAAAGAATAGCTACCTGATAAAAGATTCTGTTTTAGCACGCAGGGCTTGGCATGTAATTTACGAAAATCAAAGAACAAAATTTGCTTGCGATTTTTTACAGCAGCATGATTTAAAGGCATTTGGTCAATTATTAAACCAATCCCATGTATCGTTGAAAAAAGATTACGAAGTAAGTGGTTTTGAACTCGACACCTTGGTAGAATTAGCCTGGAAACAAAAAGGTGTTCTAGGAGCACGAATGACAGGAGCCGGATTTGGCGGCTGTACTATAAACCTTATAAAAACTGAATTTGTGCAGGCATTTATCGAAAATGTTGGTAAAGAATATCAGTTATTAACCGGACTACAGGCCGAATTCTACCCCGTAAATTCTGTAGATGGTGCCCAAAAATTAGATTAAAATCCCAAAGCCTATGACCCTAGATTTGTATATTGAGCAATTAATCTGTTATGCACTGAAATACAACTTAATAGAAGAAGACGACCAAAGATTTATCCGGAATCAGTTAATGCATTTTCTGAAGATTAAAACTCCTTCTAAAAAAAGCAAACAGCAATGTCCGGAAAATATTTCAGACATTTTAGAACCCCTGATGGACAAAGCCTTTGAATTAAAACTACTGAAAAGCAATCTCATAACAGAGCGCGATTTATACGAGGCTGCCATAATGGGAATACTATGCCCTCGACCAAGCCAGATTGTCAATCAGTTCTACTATACAAAAGCACTTTTAGGCACCGAAGCTGCCACAAATTGGCTTTATAAACTAGCCAAACATTTGAATTACATACAATGCGCCAGAATTGAAAAAAATGAAAACTGGAAATGCCATACAGAATATGGCGAGCTAGAAATAACCATCAATCTATCGAAACCGGAAAAAGACCCTAAAGAAATTGCCGAAGCACTTAAAAATCCACCATCGAACTACCCCTTTTGTGTTCTTTGTGCCGAAAACGAAGGCTTTGCAGGGAGCTACAATCAGGCAGCACGTCAAAACCACCGCCTAATTCCATTGGATTTGAACGAAGAAACCTGGTTTTTCCAATATTCGCCCTATCTATATTATAACGAGCACTGTATAGTGCTTTCGGAGGAGCACCGACCAATGAAAATTAATGTGGATACATTCTCCCGATTGCTTGAATTTCTCGAATTATTTCCGCATTACTTTATTGGCTCCAATGCCGATTTACCTATTGTAGGAGGCTCTATTCTCTCCCACGACCATTTTCAGGGCGGAAAACACGTTTTTGCCATGGCAGAAGCGCCCATTGAATATCAAATTAATAGTAATAAAAATAAAGACCTTACTATTGGCCTTGTAAAATGGCCCATGTCGGTTATCCGTTTGGAGTCGTCAAACAAAGCCACAATACTTAATGCTGCCAACACTATATTATCGGCGTGGAAATTATACGCTAACGAAGAACTTGAAATAAATGCATTTACCGGAGACACTCCGCACAATACCATTACGCCCATTGCCCGAAGAAAAAAAACAGCTTTTCAGCTAGATTTGGTGCTGCGCAATAACCGAACAAATTCGGATCATCCCATGGGAATTTTTCATCCACATGAACACTTACATCATCTAAAAAAAGAAAATATTGGCTTGATTGAAGTAATGGGACTAGCCATTTTACCGGGAAGATTAAAACAGGAAATCGCTGATATAATAAAATCCCATCAGGATGATCATTATTTGGAGAAATATCCGCATTTAGAAAAGCACAAACATTGGATTGAAGAATTAAAAGCTCAACATAGCCAAATTTCGGAATCTATCATAAAAGAAAGTATAGGCAAAAAATTTATCGAAGTACTCGAAAATGCAGCAGTTTTCAAACCAAATGCTCAAGGAAGGCAATCATTTATTCAATTTTTATCGTCAATAAACTTTGATTTATTTCAAACAAACTAGTCAGCCAATTGCATTTTAGTTATTGAATTAGGCATTTAAGTTAAAAAATACTTGATTTATAGTTGCTCAAGTATATATTTGATTTTACGCACATTAGAAGCGATATCTTTGTAATATTACGATTTTTTTTGCATCTCAAAGCCTCGTAGTGGCATAATTTCTTAATTGTTTTAGATTTCTTTAGATTTCGGTGCTACGCACCTTTAAGATGGCTCCCGAATTTATTTTCCACAAAGATTTCACCACTAAGTGGTTGATGATCGAATATAAAGTGCTTACAGGCTATTATAGGGTCTGCTGAAAAATATATAATTATTTTTTTAATCAATATTATAAATCAAAGCTGAATTCAAGTCATAAATGCAACTTTATTGTTAGACAAATTTAAATCAAA
>DYPB01000291.1 GCA_020720185.1 Flavobacterium psychrophilum
AACGTTTTGCAGCTTGGCGAAGTGGCGGATTAAGGAAGCCTAAACTTTCGGTTAAACAAACTTACTTTGCAAGTACAAAACCAACTTTAAATTAAGCCCAAAACCCGCCATATTGCCAAACTGCTGTTGGGCGATCGGTTTTTTTATTCGGTTTTAAATTCTATTATATAATCTTTAATCGGTATTCCTTTTTCAGAAACGAATGACATTCCCGAAACTATAAATTGATATTCTTTATTTTCAATTAATTTTACTTCCATAATAACTGATTTTCTATCTTCTGAATATTTAATTTTATCGAACTCTGGAAAATATGTTTCTCCTTTTTCTCCATAATTTAGTGAGTATCCTTTACCTTTTAAGGGTTTATCAAAGTTAATTGTAAATACATTTATTTTTGAGTTTACGTTTTGGTCAAAATTCCTAAATTCATTGATTGAAACAATATTTGGTCTTTCTTTGTCAAATATTTTTTCATATTCCAAGATGTTATTTGCATAATCTTCATATGCTAAAATTATGTTTGGAATGTAACTTTCTAATGTTGGATATTTTTCTCTTTGTTTGCTGTATTTTTCTAATTCATTTTCGAGTTCATTTATCCAAAAAAAACCATTATTTAGTTGGTCTTGTATTTCTTCGTCTATTTCATCTTTTTTGAAATTGTGGTCTTTCATATATTTAATTACAGATGCTCTTACTAATGCTTCGCTTAACATTGTTTTGTAATCTCCATATGCTTGATTTTGCATTTGTTTTTCAACAACAGCATAAATTTTTTCTCCGCTATTTTCAAACCTTTTTATGTTTTTTTCTATTAAGTCATTTACGAATGAATGGTTAAACTCGTGTAAAAGTGTTGGGAAATAATCATTCAAACCAAATTTTGCCTTTCCTAAACTATCTACGCTCCAAGTTCCCATTATTGCATAAACTTCTCTTGTTCCGTTTTTAAAAACTATGTCTGGACCATAATTTCCGCCACCATTTCCTAATCCGTTTACAATAACAAATTTTTCTTTTGGTTCTTTTCCATAAAATGATTTGTACCAATTTAAATCAATATACTCAAAAATAGGAAGAAACTTTTTACTTACGTTTGCATACAGTTCGGAATTGTCATTAAAAAATTCTTTGCAGTGTGCATCTTTATAGAAAGCATTTAGAAGTTTGATGAATTTTTCAGCATTATTTTTACCCCATCTTTCTTCTGGAATAGAATCAGTAATTTTCACTAATGGTTTGAATTTTGGTGCTGAACCTAAATGAATAGCCATCTTCATAACTGCGTCATAACCAATTCCGTTTTCTTCACGAATTTGTTTTACAAATTTGATTAATTCGTGGTTTTTATACTTTTCAAAGTGATTTTCTATTTTGTCAGTGTAGAGCTTAAATCTTTTTGAATTATACTCTTTTGCATCTGCAAGTCGAAATACAATACTTAAAAGTTCAACTCTTTCGTCAACTTTTGGTTTGTCTAATATATTACTTTGTTGTGAAAATGAATTGACACAAATAAATAAGAAAAATGTAAATAGAATTCTCTTCATTTTTTTTTGATTTTTTCGGGTAAACTGTCGCCCAAC